>JACREW010000086.1 GCA_016212685.1 Nitrospirota bacterium | reverse complement strand
TAGCATACAAAACGGAAAGCTTTCCTATCGATAAAGTCGAATCCGCAACGCGCAGAGCCCTTAAAAATATGGGTATAGTGTTCACCGGAAAAGAAAAAACAGAAGACGGCATACGGATTTCCGCAATAACGGAAGGCTTGGATATTTATATAGACCTTGAACGGGTTACATCGAAATCGACAAAGATAAGCGTTGACGCCCGGAAAAATTTAGTTCTGAAAGATAAAGCTACAGCAGCGGAAATAATAGCCCAGATTGAAAAATTTCTGAACGGGAAAAACAACAAATAGGGCTACGCTGAAAACAGGTCTTTAAGCTTGCTCTTAAATCCCTTTGACGACTCGTCAAAATTTTCATCGCTTATTTTCGCAAATTCCTCGAGGAGTTCTTTTTGTCTCGGCGTGAGCTTCTTCGGCACGTCTATATATATGCTGACTATCTGGTCTCCCCTCTGATGACTTCCGAGCCTCGGGATGCCTTTGCCCTTTAAATGAAACGATTTTCCCGACTGCGTTCCGGCTGGAATTTTGAGTTTGGCGGGACCATTAAGGGTGGGGACATCTATTTCGCCTCCGAAAACCGCCTTCGGAAACGATATGGAAAACTGGCAGTATATGTCCATGTCGTCGCGTTTAAAAAACGGATGCTCCTCTACGTTAAGCACAATATACAAATCTCCGGGAGGCCCGCCGTAACTGCCGAAGTCGCCTTCACCGGTCATCCTCAAACGCGAGCTGTTATCGACGCCAGCGGGTATCTTCACGGATATTTCCCTTTGAACTCTGACCTTGCCGTTCCCTTTACAGCCGCGGCAGGGGTTTGTAATTATGCTCCCGGAACCCTGGCACTTGCCGCAGGTCTTCGAAACGCTGAAAAACCCCTGCTGAAATCGTATATGCCCTGTTCCTTTACAGTTAGCGCATGTAACTGGCGCTGTGCCGGGTTCTGCGCCGGAACCGCTGCAGGTATCGCATGTCTGCCACCTTGGAACTTTTATGGATTTTTCCGCGCCAAAGGCCGCGTCTTCGAGGGTTATGGCGAGGTTGTATCTTAAATCGGCGCCTTTTGTGGATTTTGCCTTTTTGTATCCTCCGAACGAGCCGAAGAAGTCTTCGAATATGTCTTCGAATACGTCTGTAAAGCCGCCGAAACCGGCGCCGGCGCCGAATCCCCCAAAACCGGCTCCCGCGCCTGAGCCCAGTCCCTCGGAAGTCCCATACCTGTCGTAATGAGCGCGTTTTTCGGAATCGCCGAGACATGTATATGCCTCGTTTATCTCTTTAAACTTTTCCTCGGACTCTTTGTTCCCCTGATTCCTGTCCGGGTGATATTTTAAGGCTAACTGCCGGAATGCCTTTTTAATGTCTTCCTGAGCAGCATCCCGGCCTACGCCGAGAACCTTATAATAATCTTTCATTATTTATTCTTATCCACGTCCTCGAATTCAGCCTCGACCGCTTCTTCTTCCGGCTTGGCCTTAGACTCAGGCTTGGAACCGCCGCTTCCCGCTGCCTGCTCCTGAGCCGCTTTATACACGTGCTCCGCAATTTTGTGCGATGCCTTTGTGAGTTCTTCGACCGCGTTCTTTATCTCGGCAGGGTCGCTGCTCGAATCCTTTACCTTTTTGCATTTCTCGAGGGCGGACTCCATCGCTTTTTTCTCGTCTTCCGTAAGTTTGTCTCCGTAATCCTGCACCGACTTCTCTACGGAATAGACGAGGGTATCCGCGGTATTCCGCGCCTCCGCGAGTTCTTTTTTCTTGTGATCCTCCGCCGCGTGCGATTCAGCGTCGCGCATCATATTCTTTATCTCATCCTGCGAAAGACCGCTCGACGCGGTAATCCTTATGGACTGTTCCTTGCCTGTTCCTAAATCTTTAGCGGAGACGTGAAGTATGCCGTTCGCGTCGATGTCGAAGGTGACCTCTACCTGCGGCAGTCCCCTCGGCGCCGGGGGAATCCCTACGAGTTCGAAAACCCCGAGCAGTTTATTGTCCGAGGCCATCTCCCTTTCTCCCTGATGCACCTTAATGGTAACCGCAGACTGATTGTCCGATGCTGTGGAGAATATCTGCGTCTTCTTTGTGGGGATAGTCGTATTTCTCTCTATCATCTTGGTAAATATGCCGCCGAGGGTTTCGATGCCGAGAGACAGCGGAGTTACATCGAGGAGAAGGACTTCCTTCACCTCTCCCTTAAGGACAGCCGCCTGAATCGCAGCGCCTACCGCAACCACTTCGTCCGGGTTGACGCCCTTGTGCGGCTCTTTTCCGAAATAGCCCTGCACTGTCTGCTGAACCTTCGGAGTCCTTGTTTGTCCTCCTACAAGAATGACCTCATCTATATTGCCGGTGGAAAACCCGGCATCGGAAAGCGCCCTTTTGCAGGGGTCTATGGTCCTCTGTATAAAGTCGTCCGTAAGCTGTTCGAACTTCGCTCTCGGAAGCTTCATCAACAAATGTTTAGGCCCTGTAGCGTCGGCTGTTATGAACGGAAGGTTTATTTCAGTTTCCGATGCCGTAGAAAGCTCTATTTTCGCCCTCTCTGCGCCCTCTTTGAGCCTCTGCAGGGCCATCTTGTCATTTTTAATGTCCACGCCCTGATCCTTTTTGAATTCATCGACCATCCAATCCATGATCCTAAGGTCGAAGTCGTCACCCCCGAGGTATGTATCTCCGTTAGTGGATTTAACCTCGATGACGCCTTCGCCGATTTCGAGCACAGAGACGTCGAAGGTTCCTCCGCCGAGGTCGTATACCACAACCTTTTCCTCTTTTTTCTTTTCAAGGCCGTATGCGAGGGCTGCTGCCGTGGGTTCGTTTATGATCCTCAGCACATTAAGCCCTGCGATCTGACCCGCGTCCTTTGTAGCCTGCCTCTGGCTGTCGTCGAAATAAGCCGGCACCGTGATTACCGCCTCGGTTACCGTTTCGCCAAGATAGTCCTCTGCGGCCTGTTTCAGTTTCTGGAGTATCATTGCCGATATTTCCGGAGGCGAATACTTTTTACCCCTCGCCTCCACATGGGCGTCTCCATTCGGAGCTTCAGCCATGTGATAAGGAAGCCTCTTTTTTGCGTGGTCTACTTGAGGCGAATTATATTTCCTTCCCATTAGCCTTTTTATCGAGAATATCGTGTTTTCGGGGTTCGTTATGGCCTGCCGCTTTGCTATCTGGCCGACAAGCCTTTCGCCCTTTTCCGTAAAGGCGACAACGGACGGGGTAGTCCTGTTTCCTTCCTGATTCGGTATTACCACCGGCTCTCCGCCGATCACAACCGCAACGACCGAGTTTGTGGTTCCGAGGTCTATTCCTATAGTCTTTCCCATTTCATCCTCCTTGTCTTTATCTCAATTTCCGATTTTTAATTTTTGATCCGTGATTTGAAAACTTATCCCTCTGTCTTTTTCGAAACAGACACAAGGGATGGCCTTAAAACCTTTTCGTTATAGATGTATCCCTTTCTAAGTTCCTCGACTACCGTATTGTTATCCACGTCATCCCTTTCTATTTGCGACATCGCATGGTGATAAGCCGGGTCAAAAGGCCTTCCCATCGCCTCTATCGCCGCAAGCCCGAATTTTTCGAGCACCCGGTTCATCTCCCTGAGTGTATTTTCCACGCCTTTGGCCAGCGGTTCGGAGTTTTCACCTTCCGAGTGCTTTAACGCCATTTCGAGATTGTCCAGTGCGGGCAGTATCTCGTACATTAAGGACTCGTTGGAATATTTTATAAGCTCTTCTTTATCCTTCTGAACCTTCTTTTTATAATTTTCGAATTCCGCGTAGAGCCGCAGGTATTTATCCTTTGCGTCGGCGAGCTCCGCCTGTATCGATTCGACCGCCTCTGCCGGTTTGTCCTCTACTTCGATGGAAACGCCGGGACCTTCCGGTTTTTCCATTCCTTCCGCGTTTTCTTCCATTAAACTACCTCCGCCCGTTACTCAAATGTTCTGCTTATGCACTTTGAAATGGCATCGACCATGTATATGGCCTTGGAATAATCCATTCTTGTCGGCCCGATGAGGGCTATAACACCCATCGGTCTTTCTCCTTCTTTATACGTGGATGCCACCACGCTCTGCCCCTTCAATTCCTCCACGGGATTTTCGTTCCCGATGACCACCTGCACGCCCTCGGCGCTGGAAAGTTCCTCGAGGAGTTTTAATATGGCATGCTTATCCTTTATGGCGCGTGATATCTCCCTTATCCGTGACATATCCGAAAAATCCGGCAGACCCATCACATCGTAAAGTCCGGAAACGAAAAAATCCTCTTCCGCAAAAGATGTGGCCTCTTCGTATATCTTTATGGCATTAGTTATAAGCTTATCCCACGCTGCCTTTTCCTGACGCATTTTTTTGACGAGTATGCTTTTTATCTCATCGATCGTGCGTCCCGAATATTCGGAATTGAGATAGCCCGCGATCCTGTTGAGGTCTTCCTGCGTAAAGGCCACATCCACGGAGAGCATCTTATTCTTAATCACGCCCTCGTCGGTCAGCAAAACAGCGACAACCTTATCCGCTTTATACCTTATGAAATCTATCCTGTTGAACGTCGTGCTTTCGGGCCTCGGAGGCATAACAACGCCTATATAGTTCGACATCGAAGAAAGGGCGTTCGTAACCTCTACGAACATGCCGTTTAAATCGCTGCCGATGCCTTCGAGCCTCCGCGTAAAACGGCAGACACAATCCTTAAGCTCTGCGTCCTGTTCGCCGTACTCGCCGGCATCCCCGAGGAAATTCACGTAAAACCGGTAGCCCTTGTCCGTGGGAACCCTTCCGGCAGATGTATGCGGCTGGCTTAAGAACCCTAAATCTTCGAGGTCGGCCATTATATTCCGTATAGTGGCCGGAGAGCAGCCTAAGGCGTATTTTTTTGTGACAAAACGCGAGCCGACCGGTTCAAGCTTATTTATATAGCTCTGGACAACGGCGCGGAGAACCTGTCTACTCCTCTCATCCAGCATATTTACCACCATAATAAAACAAGATTAGCACTCTCGACATGAGAGTGCTAATAATTTAACAATAAGCTTTTGAAACTGTCAACCCTATAATCCGTTATTACTTGCACCATGGATGGCAGGTGTGCCGAAAAGCCTTTACCACTGGAGCTTTCTCTGCATAAGCCTTTCATACATCTTAGGCGGCATGAATGCCTGCTGGTGTATCTCATCGCTGTAATATCTGGTGTCAACCTTGAAATCCCTTCTCATCTGTCTCAGGTCGTGCTTCTTGGATGCCGCAGAGAATGTCCACCAGTTCCCGGCATAGGTCGCAATCGAAGCGGTATAAAGGTCAACAATCGGGAATATAAGCTTCATAGCCTCCTGAACCTCTATGACTATATCCTTGTGGAAATGGAGAGATTCGGAGAGGGTTACGAACATTCCGTCATCCGCAAGGCAGTCCTTTACCGATTTAAAAAATTCGACCGTAAAAAGGCTCTTTGCGAACCCTACTATATCGGTTGAATCAACAATTACGGCGTCTATGTCTCCGTCCCTGCCTTTTACGAATTCGGCTCCGTCCATGCATTTTATCTCAACCCGTTTGTCGTCAACGCCGCACGCTACCGTCGGGAAGAATTTTTTGGACACATTGATTACATCTTCGTCTATTTCTATAAAATAGACTTTCTCGACGGAATCATGCCTCAATACCTCCCTCACTGTCCCTCCGTCGCCGCCGCCTATCACTATGACATTTTTAGGATTAGGATGAGCGTGCATCACAGGATGCACAAGCATTTCATGATAGAAAAGCTCGTCTCGCTCCGTTATCTGAACGACTCCGTCAAGGATGAGCATCTTGCCGAAATGAGGGTTCTCGATAACCATTATCTCCTGAAACGGGCTCTTGCTCTTATGAAGCACCTTTTCCACGCCGTAAACATATTGTATCGGCGCATACGGGTCTTTTTCAAAAAACTTGATCATATCGTCCTCCAAGAAGTTTTGTTTCTATATAAATCATTCCCAAGAAGAGATGACAGGGCATTGTATTGTAGCGGTTTCAGCAGCTCGAAGTTTAGCCGTGATGGCGAAACCGAGCTGGTGCCTCGGAGTCCCGCAAGGATGTGGGACGAGAATGAGCGGAAATACTGTGTCCCTGTCAGATTTAAAGATCATTACTATATTAATATAGTTTTTGGTATCGAGAAACCGTTAAACTCGGAAGCGTACGAAATAGTGTACGCCCCGCTCGAAAGTATCAATATCCTGTTTCCCACCTCCGGCTCAGGCAGCTCAACCTCGCGGTCTATCACATCGAAACTGTCGCAGCTCGGCCCCGCAATAGTCCATGTCATGGGATCGTTCCTGCTTCCGACAACATAGGTGTATTTAATGCCTCCTACGCTCTCCATGAGGCCGTTAAAAACTCCGACATCGATGTGCAGCCAGTTCTCATCGCCCCTTTTTGTCTTGCCGATGACCGTTGACACGAATACGCCCGCGTCTCCGACCATAGCCCGGCCCGGCTCTATGAATATCTCTATGTCCTTAGGGAATTTCTGGAATATCACCTTGTCTACCTTTTTCTCGATAGTCTCTATATTTACCACATTCTTTGTATAGCGGATTGGATAGCCTCCGCCGATGTTGAGCATCGAGAGCTTAACCCCT
>JACREW010000085.1 GCA_016212685.1 Nitrospirota bacterium | reverse complement strand
TGGAATGATTACGCAGAAAGAATGATCGGCGTATATAATAAGATTCTAAATAATCGGAATATGCTCAACTAAGATGAATATAGCAAATGAACGGCAAAAAATATACATTTAAACCTTTAAACAAAGAGAACATACAGGATTATCTCGATGTGGCCGACAATTGCAGTTATTCGTTCGCGCACGACTTGGAAGTCAGTCTGCTAAGTAAGGAACTGGACGGTAAAGGGGATGGCGGTAGGATTATTATTTACGAAACAGAAAGGAAGAGACCAGTCGCAGTTTTTTCCGGGAGGATGGACAAAAAAAAGATAGGCTTTACTCCTTTCGCATTCAATGTTTTGAATGCGCCGTTCGGGGGCATATTAATTGACAGCGGTTTTGTGAAAGAAGCTGCTCTTATTAGGAACTTTGTGCTTGTAAATGTTTTTAAAGAATATTATAGGAATAAATTAAAGATTGATTATATATCCTTGATTGTCCCTCCCAAATTGACTATAGAAGAACCATCTTCAATATTTAAGGTCTTGCCGTTTCATAGCAGTATGATTGATTTAAACACTATCCTTTATGCGAAATTAAAAGACAATATATTAGACGAGTTGAACTCTACCACTCGGTATGAAATAAAAAAGGGTCTTAAGAATTTGTCTGAACTGAAGATATTAAACAAATCGGATAGTGGTTTCTCGGAACATTTTACGTGCCTTATGGTAATGCAGGCAGATGAATTAGGGATAAGTCCAGACTCTGAAATCTCCTTTGCCAACTGCGTTATTGCAAGCAATTGTTATCATGCCCTTGTTGCCTTGGAGAATGATGAACCTTTGGCCGCAGTAATATACAGTTATAGAACAGGTATTGCTACGTTCAGTTCTAATGCAAGCAGCAGGAAAGGAAAGAAGTTATTTGTCAACAAAGCTCTTTTATATACCGCCATGCTGGACAGCATGAAACTCGGCGCACAATACTTTGTGCTGGGTGACGGTATGGAATTTGTTAATAACATGCCGAAGGTAGCGTTCTTTAAGAGGAGTTTTTCTACAAATGAAGTCGTTAACTATAGGTTTATTTATCCACTTTCATATATGGGATATATTGCAACTGCGATAAGGAATTTTGGAAGATTAAAAAAAATACAACAAGCCATGAATTTACATAGGAAGAAAGAAACTTATGATTAAACGGAGTGAAAGCATACACACTTTTGTGGCCGGCTACTTTGAATACCTTCACGAGCTTTCAAAAAGGTTAGATACAAACGCGATAGCGTTTTTTGTTATGGAGCTCGAAGCGGCTAGCGAGAAGGGGAGCGCGGTTTTTTTTGCAGGAAACGGCGGGTCCGCTGCCATAGCTTCACACATGGCCAACGATCTTGGTATAGGATGCAGGCGTGCATTCAGAAAGCCAATCCGTGCTGTTTCGCTTACTGATAATAATTCTACGATGACGGCCGTTGCCAATGACTTTGGCTATGAAAATCTCTTTCTGGAACAGCTTAAGACTCTTTACCGCCCCGGTGACAAACTGGTGGTTATCTCTGCAAGCGGGAACTCCGCCAATGTCCTGAATGCGGCCAAGTGGGTCAAAGAACAGGGTGGGACCGTGATAGGACTGACCGGTTTCGACGGAGGTAAGCTAAGAAGTATATGCGACATCAGCATACATGTCGAGACATCCAAGGGTGAGTACGGCCCTGTAGAGGACATCCACATGATACTCGATCATCTTATATATACATGGTTTAAGGTCAAAGCCGGAGCGTGAAGAAATATAAAACAGATGAACGCTGAAAGAACAGAGTTTAGGCGTAAAGAAAGAATATTGATTGTAGGCGGCACAGGATTTATCGGAAGGCATCTTGCCAGGAAATGCTTGATCCTTACCCCCTATGTTACCTGTCTTAGCTTGGGCATGAAACAACATGACGAGCAAGTTATGGAAGGAGCTGAGATAATACGGTGTGATATGGCAGATAAAGAAGCGCTCTCTTCCGTTATTTGCGGGAGGCCTTTTGATTATGTTTTCAATCTCGGCGGCTATATTGATCATATCCCCTATTTTCAGGGAGGCAGAAGAGTTATAGAATCCCATTTTATAGGACTTTTAAATTTGACAGATTGTCTTGACATTAAACAACTGAAAGGGTTTGTGCAGATAGGAAGCAGCGATGAATACGGCAACGCCCACTCGCCGCAGAACGAATCTATAAGGGAATCTCCCATCTCGCCGTATTCCTTGGCCAAAACGGCAGCGTCCCATTTTATACAGACCATTTCCAACACTGAAGGATTCCCCGGAGTTGTACTGAGGCTTTTTCTTACATACGGGCCCGGACAGGACGACAAACGGTTCCTTCCGCAAATTATAAAAGGATGTCTGGAGAACGCTGATTTTAAGACCTCGGAAGGGAAGCAGGTGAGGGATTTTTGTTATGTTGACGATGCTGTCGATGCGATGATAAAGGCGTCGGTTTCTCCGGCAGCGCGGGGACATATTATCAATATTGCATCAGGAATTCCTGTTACGATAAGAGATATGGTGGAAAGCGTTATAAAAATAACCGGTGGCGGCAGACCGCAATGGGGCGCTTACCCCTATAGGAAAGGTGAAAATATGTCGCTCTATGCCGATATAGGACGTGCTATAGAGTTGCTTGATTGGAAACCGAATATTTCACTCGAAGACGGTTTGAGGAAAACGATAGAGTATTATAAAGCGGTTATATAGTTTGTAAATGTCGAGCTTTATCCGGAGGTAATATGAAAATTGCAATATTGGCCGGGGGGTTGGGAACAAGGTTGAGCGAGGAGACGGCGGTTAGACCAAAACCGATGGTCGAAATAGGCGGAAAGCCTATACTCTGGCATATCATGAATATTTATTGGTCGCACGGATTTAACGATTTTATTATCGCCCTCGGCTATAAGGGTGATGTCATAAAAGAATATTTTTTGAACTACTACAACCTCAATAGCGATTTGACTATATCGCTCAAAACAGGAGAGGTACTCGCTTCAAAGAACTGCTTCAGGGATTGGACAGTTCGTCTGGTTGATACAGGATTACATCCTATGACAGGCGGAAGGCTCCTGAGACTGAAGGAATATTTGAAGGAAGAAACATTTATGCTTACCTATGGCGACGGAGTCGGCAATATAAACATAAGAGATCTGCTGAAGTTCCATCAATCACATGGCAGGATAGCTACCGTTACTTCGGTAAGGCCAACTCCCCGATTTGGAGGCATAACCTTTGAAGGCAATCAGGTTATAGAATTTACCGAGAAACCTCAGACTGGAGAAGGGTGGATTAACGGCGGTTTTTTTGTATTTCAACCTGAAGTTTTTGATTATATCAAAGGCGATGACACAATTCTTGAAAGGGACCCGCTCGAAAACCTTGCAAGAGACAGACAACTGATGGCATACAGGCATGACGGCTTCTGGCAGTGTATGGATACAGCGAGGGATTGGAAACTGCTCGAAGAGTTATGGGATAAAGGTAATGCGCCATGGAAAGTATGGAGAGAATAAAGGATACTGAGGAGGCTGTTGGATGGATATTTTAAGAGCAAAGACCAAGGAGTTATTTCTGTATGACGGATATACTGAAAAACAAAAACAAAATAAAGCGCTGAATCTTAAAGAGATAGAGGAAAAGAGAGTAAAATTGGGATCATACCCTCGTAGACTGGTCCTCGAATTAACAAACGCCTGCAACTTAAAATGTATAATGTGTGGAAGGAATGAAAGCGTTTTCAATAATAGATTTTTAGATATGTCGTATCTATATAATAATATAGCTGATGTTCTTGAATATGTCGAAGAGGTTACTCTGTTCGGATGGGGAGAGCCGACAATTCATCCGGAATTTGGAAAGATTGTAGAGTTCCTTGATAAGTATCCGGTGCACAAGTATTTTTTAACCAACGGGTCAACACTGAGAAAAATTAGTGATTATTTATTCGATTTTAAGGTCGATATAATGGCAATTAGCCTTGACGGTGCTACAGCAGAAACCAACAATAGAATTAGATTGGGATCGGATTTCGATCGGATAGTTGCCGATCTCAAGGATATTGTACAACAGAGGCGTGTCAGAAACGTGAGTTATCCATATGTCAATTTTGCTTTAACCCTGATGAAACAGAATCTGCATGAGTTGCCCGATATGGTAAATCTTGCACATGAAATAGGAATAGAAGAAGTTAAGGCTGTTTATCTTACGACATTTAGCGAAAAACTTGAGGAGGAAGTGCTCTGGAATAAAGCGGATGAGGTAAAAGAAGTCTTTGCAGAAGCGGTTGAATGGGGCAGGGCGCGAGGAATTAAAGTTAAGCTGCCCCACATACAGGGAGAAGACATTGCAGGCACTAAATTCCACAAGGACTGTTTTGTAGGCTGGCGAGATTTTTTTATCGGCTCCGACGGCAATATAAGGCCTTGCCAGTCTATATCACGCAATATGTTCCATATTTCAAAATACCGGACACTAATGGAGGCGTGGAATTCAGAGGAAATGATGCATTTCCGTTCCGTTGTTAATGAACAGAAAAAGATGTGGGATGAATGTAAGCGTTGTTATCAGTCTTCCCATGCAAATTGGAATAGGAAGACCTCATTCCTTCAAATCGATGAAGAATTTGCTCCCCAGTGGGAAAGGAGGCATCAATGATTCATGGGGTGAAGATAACGCCTTTAAGGCAGATACTCGATGAACGAGGTAAAATAATGCATATGTTGCGGGCCGATGCTCCACACTTCGAGCGGTTTGGCGAGATATACTTCTCATTTATACATCCCGGAGTAATCAAGGGATGGCATATACACAAACGAATGACGCTTAATTATGCAGTGCCTATAGGTAAAATAAAACTTGTCCTTTATGACAATAGAGAAGATTCTCCGACGAATGGGGAGTTGATGGAGATTTTTACCGGCCCTGAAGATTACAAATTGATAACAATACCTCCCCTTGTATGGAACGGTACAAAATGCGTATCGGAAACGACTGCCATCATAGCTAACTGTGCAACGCTGCCGCATGATCCTGGCGAGATCGAGCGTTTATATCCGTTCGACGAAAAAATCCCGTACGACTGGGGTTTAAAACATGGTTGATACGACCGACAATCGTCCAAAGGTCAGCGTTATAATGAATTGCCTTAATTGCTCGAAATATCTGATTGAGGCAATAGATTGCGTATATGCTCAAACATATAAGGATTGGGAAATTATATTCTGGGATAACGCATCAACAGACAGCAGTGCTGAAATGGCAAAACGTTATGATGAGAGGCTGAGATATTTCAGAGGTGATGAAACAGTTCCCCTCTACGCTGCACGAAACTACGCTCTTAGACAAGCTCAGGGAGAATTTATAGCATTTCTCGATTGCGACGATTTATGGCTCCCAACCAAACTGGAGAAGCAAATAGGCTTATTTTCAAATGAGAAAGTGGGCATTGTATTTTCCAATACTTTTTTCTTAAACCAAAAAACGAAGGCAGATAAAATCCTTTATAAAGAAAAACCTCCAGCGGGAATGATTTTCCGTCAGTTGCTTGGGGGATATTTTCTCTCTTTGGAGACTGTCGTAATACGACGCGCCTGTCTTGATCAACTCTCAGAGCTGTTTGATGAACGATTTCATCATGTTGGCGATGCCGATCTTTTTTTAAGAATCGCGTTCGGATGGGAAGCGGCTTATGTCGATGAACCGCTTGCCAAATGGAGAATGCACGCAGAAAGCGGGACATGGAAAAAACCCGAAATCTTTGGACATGAATGGAAAATGATACTTGTCAAATATCGGAATCTTTTTACTGACTTTGATTCGGAATATTACCATGAGATCCGGAGAGTGAAGGCAATCGCAGCTTATTATGAGGCCCTCGGAGAGTGGAAGGAAGGCCGTACAGCTAATGTTCGGGAGATAATTCGTCCACACATTCCAGACAAACCCAAACTTCTTGCCGTTTATCTGTTATCTGTATTGCCATACCGCTATTATGTAACATTATTGCGGTTGATGGGAAGACATGCGTGAAGCTTGAGTCTTTGATGCTAAGTTCCGATGTGAGGCATTTTAGCTATGGTCGCCACGCATTAGCCGAAGCCTTAAAAATTATTGGTGTTGGGAGCGGAGATAAGGTCTTGCTTCCTGAATTCATCTGCCGGGATTTGTTGTCATCCGTCAATTCTCTGGGCGCTTTGCCTGTATATTATGGGGTTAACAAAAAACTGGCACTGGACTTTGAGGCCGATAAGCTGCCTGCTGCGAAGGCGATAATAGCTGTTAATTATTTCGGATTCCCACAAGATTTTAAGCCGTTTCAGGATTATTGCAGGCGTACCGGAGCTATACTTATCGAGGACAATGCACATGGGCTGTTTAGCCGTGATGAAGACGGATGTTTGCTTGGAACAAGAGGAGACATCGGCATTTTCAGCCTGCGGAAAACTATTTTTATGCCCGATGGAGCTGCGCTTATACTGAATAATACAAAAAATGTTGATAAACTTATGCCGCAATTGGAATTTAATTCTGCAGCAGCACCCCTCTCATTCAAAATAAAAAAGTTTTTTAAAAATATTGCTCCCTTCGTTGGTGTGCTGCCTTTAAACGTCATGACTTCTATAGTGCGGTTTGCGAGAAAGATAAAATCAGGCAAAGAGATAGCGTCATCATCTCCTGATGCAGAATTTAATTTTCCCGGACCGCCGAATCCGTGCAGAGACATGTTTTTTTATTTTTCGTCTGTTGATGTTGAAAATGAGGTGCAACGACGGCGCGAATTATACACTAAAGTTGATGGTCTTCTTCGCGGCTCGATTCTGCAACCTGTTTTTGAAGCACTGCAGCAAAACGTAGTCCCCTATGGGTATCCCTTTTATGCCGCAGAGTCCGAAATTCGGTCAATAAGGGTATTGTTGAGAAAATACGGATTTGAATGCTTTCGATGGCCGGAATTGCCCGATGCAATAAAGCCCTATGCTCCGGAATATTATAAAACGGTCTGGTTTGCGAATTTCTTGTGGTAAATTGGAAACTGTTAGACGATGGTAATGCAAAAGCAGTATGGGACAAGAGCCTTTTAAGATTTCCCGACTATACCTTATTCCAGACATTTATGTGGGGAGAATACAAGCGGAATTCGGGATGGTCACCAAAGAGATGGATTGCCATTGATGAAAATGATGAAATAATTGCAATGGTTCAAGGGTTGTTGCGTATATTTCCATTAAACCTCGGTCTGATATGGGTTCCCGGAGGACCGGCAGGAGATCTTTCAGCGATATGCGAAGGATTCTTTAAATTTGCAAAGAAAAGCACAGGGTTAAAAAGACTTTTTTGCAGATTTTACCTAAACAGGAAAAACAACCTTCCTGATGAGGATACGCTTAGGAAAAGCAATATGGCAAAAGCGCGGTGCAGCATTAACAGCGGATTGAGTATGCTCTACAATTTATTTCCAGACAAAAGTCATCCTAAGGCTACAAAGAACTGGCGACATAACCTGCGAAGGTCCGAGAAGCATGACCTTTCGGTCCGCCTATGGGAACGGCCGGATATAGATTCTATGCTATCGGTATATGAACAAATGGAAGGGCTGAAAAAAATCGGCAGGCAGTATTCCCGGGAGGAACTGATTGGACTTTTCGAAACCATGAGCGATAAAATTACGCTTTATAGATGCGATAACGCCGGCGGCGAGTTGCTCGGCTTCAGGGGCTGCGCGATAATCGGCAATAAAGGTTGGGACTTGCTTGCCGCCGTGACTGCTGAAGGGAGAAGGTCTTATGCGTCTTATGCCCTGTTTGATCGCCTTATGCAATATTGCCGCGATGCGGGAATTTTATATTATGACATGGGAGGCGTTGACCCTATCAGGAACCCGGGAGTCTATAACTTTAAGAAGGGAACAGGGGCTGTATCACAAGAATATTTGGGTGAGTGGGATTGGGCTATGCCGCGCCTGCTAAGGCCGCTTGTCAACTGGGCTGTATACGGGAAAAGGGGCACTTTTTGAGGCTCAAAAGGCAGGTCGCTAAGGGAGTAGCAGAGGCGGTTTCTCTTGTTAAAGGAATATCCGCACACCAGAAGGGCCTTCGCATATTACTATATCACTCAGTCGGGACCGAACTTCCCCACGATACGTATGGCATAAGCATAAACTCAGCGTCCTTTGATCGTCACATGGCCTTGCTTAAGGGAATGGAGGACATCCAAATCAACAGCATGGAAGGTGCGCTCGGCGACGATAAATCGTGTAGTATTGCCGTGACCTTTGACGATGGCTATAAGGACAATCTTTATGTTGCCGCCCCGATCCTTTCGGGATACGGCATTCCATTTACAGTCTTTGTTACCGGCGACTTTATTAAGGGCAATGTTCCTTTTTACTTAACTCCGACCGAACTGAAGGCGCTTTCTTTGATCGAAGGCGTTAGAGTAGGTTCGCATGGCCTTACACATAGGCGACTTACGCAGTGTTCCGATAAAGAACTTTGGGAAGAGCTTCACGGCAGCCGATGTTATCTTGAAGATGTTATCGGCAGGCCGGTGACCGCTATTTCGTATCCACATGGTTCTGTAAACCGGCGGGTATGGGAAACTGCCCGTGAGGCAGGATATGAGATAGGTGCATGTAGCCGATTTGGTGTCAATAGCGCAGACTGTGATAACCTTTTGTTGCGCAGGACCGAGATAGTTGCCGAAGACTCTGAAAGAATACTGTTTCAGAAAATAAACGGCGCGTGGGACTGGTACGGATGGCTACAGAAAAACCCGCAAACGGAATGACAGTGCCAGTTATTCCCGTTCTTAACGAGATCGAGATGCTGCCGCATCTTTTTATATGATTCTTTCTTTGTATTTTTCAGACGGTTTTTTGTAGAATTGAGAAAATTCAGACAAGGACAGCAATAATGATTAATGAAAACATGAAAATCGTTCTACTATATCCACCAATATCACGCATGGAGCGATATTCATCCGTGATTGGAGAGGCTGGTAGCCAACAAATTCCTCTAGGCATATATTATCTTGCATCTTATCTTCGAGAGAACGGTGTTGACGTCAGGGTTACTGATTCAGAAGTTGAAAATCTGACGGAGGACGAGATAATAAAGAGGATTGAAACTTTTTCGCCGCAGTTTGTCGGGGTAAGTTCTACAACGGTCGCATTCCATAGAGCGTTGGAAATTGCTCGGGCAATAAAGAAACATTTCGAACATATAAAAATTATACTTGGAGGTCCGCACATAACATCGAACGTTTCGCATGCTATGAGCTATTACGAATTTGATTATGGTGTTTTACGCGAGGGAGAAATAACCCTTTTGGAGCTTCTAAAAACGTTGTGCGACGGTGGATCAATTGAAAATGTAAAAGGGATAGCATATAGGGATGACGACTGTTCTCTTAGGGTTACTTCTCCACGGGAATATATTTCGGATCTGGATATACTGCCTTTCCCAGCCTACGATCTTGTAAAAGACATAATGCTTCATGCACCGCCGCCGTCAAATTATAAGGCGCTGCCGGTTGTGAATATGATCACCTCGAGAGGATGCCCCAGTCAGTGTACTTTCTGCGACAGAAATGTTTTTGGACGAAAATACAGGGAGAGGTCGGCGGAAAATGTATTTGCGGAGGTAAAGTTCCTTATCAAGCGGTATAATGTTAAAGAAATCGTTTTCGTTGATGATACTTTTCTTATAAATAAGCAAAGGCTATATAAGATATTTGATCTATTGGAGCGAGAGAAGATTTACTTCCATTGGACTTGCATGAGCAGAATAAATGATGTTGATTATGAGTTTCTACGATTTATCAAAGCCAAAGGGTGCTGGCATATTTCTTTTGGTATCGAATCCGGCGATGATGAAATCCT
>JACREW010000082.1 GCA_016212685.1 Nitrospirota bacterium | reverse complement strand
TGGTGCTGAAGGAGATAACTACGGACGACCTTTCCCTTGCGCTGAAGATGGCATCCGACGAATTGAAAGCGAAGATATTCAAGAATATGTCGCAAAGGGCAGGGCAGATACTAAGGGAGGAGATGGAGTCGAAGGGAGCGGTGAAGGTTTCCGATGTCGAAAAGGCGCAGATGAACATAGTAAGGGTAGCGCGGAGACTGGAAGAAGAGGGCAAGATTATTGTTGGAGGCAAGGGTGGAGAAGAGGTCATCGCCTAACAGCGGTTTAAATGCGGTTCGCCTTTATGAGCCGGTGCAATTTGAAGAAGGCCGTGATAAAACGGTATTCGGCAGTGGCTTGAAAAAAGAAGATGTTCAGAACAAGGTCAGGGAACTCGAAAATGAAGGTTATGAAAAGGGTTATGCCACAGGCTACGACAAAGGCATAAAAGACGGCGAAAAGGAGACCGCGGCGAAGCTCAAAAGGCTTGAAGGTATTATCAAGGAAATGGAAGGATATAAGGAAAAGAAGGTTAATGAATTGCTGCCGCAGTTTATAGACCTCTCGATAGAAATTGCAAAAAAGATAGTCCACAAAGAGATAGATCTGGATAAGGACGTGGTTATGCATATAGCCCGCGACGCCGTAAAACGGATTGAAGAAAGCGTGGAAGAGGTAGTTATAAAAGTCAGTCCCGTGGATTACGAGGTGATGATTGCCCATCTAAATGAGTTGAAGGAGCAATCGGGCTTAAAGAATATCATTATCGAACCCCAGCAGGCGATCTCTCCGGGCGGATGCTACATTGAAACGCGCACGGGAGAAATAGACGCGCGTATAGAAGAGCAGATAGAGGAAATCAGCGATGCCGTCGGCACAGCAACTAATAGAGAAGTGTAAGGACTTTATAAAGGATACCGATCCTATAAAGGTTTATGGCAAGGTAAGCAGGGGCGTAGGTCTTGTCATTGAAGGATTGGGGCCCAGAGCCAATATAGGGGATGTCTGCCTGATAGAGTCGAGCAAGGAGCGTCAAGCGTCAAGCGTGGAGCGTCGTGCGCTCGACTCTCAACGCACAACGCACAACTCATTTGTGGAAGCCGAAGTAATAGGGTTTAAGGAAGACAAGATACTGTTGATGCCGCTTGGAGATATGATGGGCATCGGCCCGGGTTCCCGGATAACAGCGAAGGGAAGGCAGCGCTATATCAGGGTCGGGCCCGGTCTTTTAGGCAGGGTGCTTGACGGTCTCGGCAATCCGATGGACGGCAGAGGCCATATTACAGGACAGCTCTATTCGGTATATAATGCGCCCATCAATCCGCTTCGCAGAAAGCGTATCTCGGAACCCCTCGATCTCGGCATAAAGGCCATAAACACCATGCTTACCTGCGGCAAGGGCCAGAGAATAGGCATAATGTCGGGCAGCGGCGTCGGCAAGAGCGTCCTTCTCGGGATGATGGCGAGGAACACCGCAGCGGATGTAAATGTTATAGCCATGATAGGCGAAAGGGGAAGGGAAGTAAGGGAGTTTATAGAAAAGGATTTAGGCGTCGAAGGGCTTAAAAGATCGGTCCTCGTGGTGGCGACATCGGACACCTCGCCGCTTATAAGGCTACGGGGAGCCTTTGTAGCTACGGCAATTGCCGAATATTTCAGGTCTCAGGGCAGGAATGTGCTGTTTATGATGGACTCCCTCACGCGATTTGCGATGGCGCAAAGGGAAATAGGCCTTGCGGCAGGCGAGCCGCCCACTACAAAAGGGTATCCGCCTTCCGTGTTCAATCTTTTGCCTAAACTTCTTGAAAGAGCGGGCACATGGGGAGGCAAGGGGACAATCACCGGATTATACACGGTATTGGTCGAAGGCGACGACCTGAACGAGCCTATCGCCGACGCAGCCCGTTCGATACTTGACGGCCATATAGTATTGTCGAGGGAACTTGCCAATCATAATCAGTATCCGGCAATAGATATACTTCAGAGCATCAGCAGGCTGATGAAGGATATTACGGATGACCCGCACAAGACGCATGTTGAAAAGGCGCTTGACGTAATGGCTATATATAAGAGGTACGAGGATGTCGTTACTATAGGAGCATATAAGGAAGGCACAAACCCTAAACTGGATAATGCGATAAAGATGATGGATAAACTGCGATTGTTCTTGAAACAGAAAATAGCCGAGAAAGTTACATTTAAAGAAGGACTGAATGAGTTCTATAAACTATTCGGCACAGCATGACGCTTTATGAGAAGTCCGATTAAAAGTCTTCTGAATATAAAAATATGGAGGGAGGACGAAGCGAAGAGCCGTTTCGCAATTCTCCTTAGAGAGCTTGCGGCGGAAGAGAAGCGGCTTTACGACCTCGAGGAAGAATTTGCAGGCACCGGCAAGAAGATGGAATGCGATGCGGATGAGCTTGTAGACGTGGAAGAAATAAAGAGGTTAAATAATTATATGGAGCGTGTGCTGGTTGAAATACATAAACAGAGAAGAGTTATTTCGGATAAAGCAAAACATGTAGAGATCGCGAGGAATGCCCTTGTCGAGGCATCGAAGGAAAAAAAAGTATTCGAAAAACTCGATGAAAAGAATACCGCTGCCGTAAAAAAAGAATTTGAAAGAAAGGAACAGATAGGAACGGACGAACATGCAGTTACAGGACATAATAGAAAAAGTAAAGGGTAGACAAGGGGCAAGCGCAAAGCGTCAAGCGTCAAGCGTCTTGATTGTTTTTGTTCTTATAGCCTATAGCCTATTGCCTATTGCCTGTCTTGTTCATGCCCAGCAGCAGCCGCAGAAGCAGCAAACAGGGGTTGCTCAGCCTCCCTCGCAGAAGTCGCTTGAAGAGGAAAGGATGAATATCCTTAAATCCGATATACAAAAAGAGATAGAGCAGCTTAAAAAGCTTAAGCAGGACATAGAAAACGCGCAAAAGGCCCTCGATGACAAAACCAAAGAAAAACTTACCCAAATCGCCAAGATGTATGAAGCGATGCCGGCGGAAGATGCCGCTCGCAAGCTCGAAAAGCTCGATGATGATATCGCGGTTATCATACTGATAGCGCTTAAGCCGAAAAACGCCGGCAAGATACTTGCCCAGATGGAAGCCGACAAGGCGGCGGCCATCTCTAAAAAAATACTCATAAAGAGCAAAATCCTCCAGGAAAAAGCTTCCCAATAGGAAAAAAATTCCCACTCAACTCCCCCCATCCCCCT
>JACREW010000081.1 GCA_016212685.1 Nitrospirota bacterium | reverse complement strand
TTTTTTAAAAGCGTATTTTCTATCTGGAGAGCCCGTTGCTTAAGTGCGTTTTTGACTATCTGTTTTATCTCTTCGTGGATAATGGGCTTAACCACATAATCGTAAGCCCCAGCCCTGATGGCCTCGACAGCGGTTTCGATGGAACCGTAAGCGGTAATCACTATCACAACCTGCTCGTGCGATTTTTCCCGTATCTTTCTGAGGAGTTCGATGCCGTTGATCCCCGGAAGTATGATGTCTGTTATCACGAGATCGTAGGCGCTTTTTCCGAGCATTTCAAGGGCGTCCTCGGCGCTGCCTAAGCCGGCAACGTCGTAATTTTCCTTTGAGAGGACCCTTTTCAGAGATGTCCTCAATGTCTCTTCGTCTTCTACTATAAGTATCCGCTCGGCCATTATTCTCCCATTAGAATAATTTTAGTGCGCCGCGCCTTCGGCGTATTGACTTTTGATCGATTCCTGCGCCCTTGAAACAATCCTGAACAGTTCCTTCAGCATTTTTTGATCGAGAGCGCCCAATGTTTTAGGGTTTATAAAATTGTCCGGCTCTATGCCGGACTCCATTTGTTTATACTGATGCCTGAGCCTGAGGCTCATGAGAAATTCGAACGACTGAGCGAGTTCATCGCAGAATTCCGCGACTGCCGAATGCCTGTCCTTAAGGTCATTCAACCGTTCGAGGGTAGAGGTATTATACACGCCTATATCGAGGGCGCACAGCCGCGCCGCGTCTATTATCGGGCCGAGGCCGTTCATTTTTATATTAACGGAGCCTTTTTGAGCGCCCTTTTTTTCCGGCGTGAATCTTCCGAAAAGGCCGATAGGCGGCCTGTTTTTTAAGATCGTCGCAGCCATATGCGTGAGGAACATTTTTTGGTTCCTGAGAGCCGAACCTAAATACGCCCTAAGTTTTTCGGCGAGCGTAAAATCTCCGTGCACCGGCCTGAAGTCGAAAAATATAAGGGAAGACAGGACAGCCTCCGGCGTGGGTGTATTTATCCATTTTGAGAAATAGCCCTTCCACGCCTTTAAAGGCCCGCGCCATTTGGGATTGCTCGCCATGTAATCCGCCCGGCATGCCGGGAACCCGCATTTCACGAGGGCTTCTTTCATGTAAAGGGCGAAGTCGGAGAAATATTTTTCGACTTTGTCTTCGTCCTTTTCCGGGTCGGCGTAAATAATCGCGTTGTCCTGATCCGTCCTGAATGTCTGCTCCTTTCTTCCTTCGCTCCCGAAGACTATCCAGCAATAGTTAACAGGCGGGGGGCCGAGCCTTTTTTCGGTAATCTCCAAAAGTTTTCTCACAAGCCTGTCGTTTATCTCGGTTATTATCCTCGTAATGTTGCTCGCCTTTGCCTCTTCCTTGATCAGCACGGTTATTATCTTGTTTATCTTTTTCGATACGGGTATCAGGCCGTCCGGCGTGCTCTGGTTTTCTATCTCGCGGGCAACGGAAAGCGGGGACGCGCCCTGCATCATCATGAGGTCATGGCCCGTCATTATGCCGCTTATATTGCCTTTATTTACTATCAGCAGATGGTGGATATTGTACCGTATCATTTTAAGGAGGGCCTCGAAGCAGTAATCTCCCGCTTCCGACTTTATCAGAGTAACGCTCATTATATTGCTTACGGGTTCGCCGACATCCCTGCCTTTTGCCGTTACCTTGTTCCTAAGGTCTTTATCCGTTACAATGCCTTCGGGGAACCCGTCTTCGTCAACAAGCAAAAGCGAACTTATCTTGTTGTCGGACATTTTTTTCGCGGCATCTCGTATGGAGATCCCTTTGAAGGCGGTTATTATATCCTTTGAGGCAAGGTCGCCGAGGGTCACGGTGAAAAGGAGCTTGTCTCCTCCGTAAGTCATGTCTTCATGGATATTGTCCGTCTTTGGGGAATTAAACATTTGCCTTGGACAATGCCTTTTTTACAATCCGTTTCATTTCGTCGTGCATTATGGGTTTGATGATAAAATCGCATGCGCCTGCCTTAAGGGCTTCGACCGCCGTTTCCATAGAAGCATACGCAGTCATGATCACGACCTTTTGATCGGGGTTCTGTTTTTTGTACCTCGATAAAAGCTCTATGCCGCTTATGCCGGGCAGGATGATATCGGTTATTATGAGGTCGTAGGTTTTGTCTTTGAGGAGTTCGAAGGCGGCTTCCGCGCTGTCCGCCATATCCGTTTCATACCCTTCTTTTGTGAATACCCTTTTAAGGGATTCGCAGAGCGTGTCTTCGTCTTCGACTATGAGCAGTTTCTCAGCCATCGTGTTTCAGCGGGAAACTTATGGTAAACGTCGTCCCCTCCCCCTTTTTGCTTTTTACGGTGATCGTCCCCTCGTGCTCCCTGATTATACCATAACAAATGCTGAGGCCGAGTCCGGTGCCTTTGCCCAGAGGCTTGGTAGTAAAGAAAGGGTCGAATATCCTGTCGATTACCGAATCATCAATGCCCGTACCCGTATCTCTGAAAACTATCTCTGCCGCTCCGCCCTTTCTTTTCATGGATATGTTAAGGCTGCCGCCGTCGGGCATGGCGTCGATAGCATTCAGCATAAGGTTCATGAAGACCTGCTGTATCTGGTCCGGGTTGACGTACAGTTCAGGAGCGCCGTCTATTTCCGTGACGAGATTGATATTCTTGAAGCGCTTATCGTATTTCACAAGGGTGATGGTGCGGTCGAGTATTTCTGCGGTATTACAGACTTTTTTCTCCGCCGACGCCACTCTCGCGAAATCTCCGAGGCTCCGGACTATCCGCGCAATCCGCTCTACGTGATTGTTGATGGTCTGGAGGGATTTTTCGGTAAACTCTATGCCGCCGGGTGATTTTATGTCCAGTAAATCCAATTCCTGCACGAGCGACGATATGGACGCAAGTGGGTTGCCGATTTCGTGCGATATGCCGGCTGTCAGTTTGCCGATGCCGGCGAGTTTCGATGCCTGAAGAAGCTGCTCCTCCATTTTTTTATTTTCGGTTATATCTTCGAGGATAAAGACAAACCCGCCGCCCATATCCCCTGATGAATCCTTGAACGGGCTGATATTTATTTTGAATGTCCGGTGTTGGGGCGTCTCGAAAGACAGCTCTTTCTGCTCGTTTTGCAATAATATGTCGCCGGGTATCCAAGGCAGCAGGAGCACTATAGAGTTGTTGAACGCGTCCGGTTTTTTAATGCCGGTAATGGTCTCTATCCCCTTATTCCAGTATTTGACCTTTAATTGTGCGTCGATCGTGGCAATGCCGACCGGCGCGCTTTCGATGATGTTTTCGCTGAATTCCTTCAGATACGAAAGCTGCCTGTTGGCGTCGGCCAGTTCCTGCCTCGAAAGACGGAGGTTAGCGGTTATGTGCTTGATGGATTCGGAAAGCTCTCCCCTTTCCTTCTCGGTCAGCACGAGTTTATCCTCGAATATAATGGCGGCTATGGAAGAGCCGATGGCGCCGGCGAGTATTTTTTCGGCCTCGTTCCTCAGCTCGAAAAGCTCTTTCGACGCAAGCTCGTCCCGTTTTTTGTTTTTCTTGGATAAAAAACTCCCTATCGCGTCGCGAGCCTCCTGCCTGCCCAAGTACTGCGCGAGGATATTTTCTATATCGCCTACGTTATAAGAGCTGCTTAACGTAAGCTCCCTGACGTTTTCGTAAGATTCGACGAATATCAGGGATTGTATCTCCTCTTCTTTTGACTGCCGTGTAAATACGGACACGCCTATATAAAACATCAGATTGAAGGACATGCTCCAGAAAAGGGAATGGCCCCACTTGCCGAGGCCCTTAATACCGAAGAGGCTGTTCGGGTTAAGCATTTCGGAATTGGTCAGTAGCCCTATTATGCCGGCGCTGTCGATCAGTCCAGCCTTGGTCATGGCCGGTATAATGAGGGTATAGAACCATATGCCGAAACCCGCCATAAGTCCTGCTATTGCGCCCGCCTTAGTGCCTCTTTTCCAGTAAAGCCCCAAAAGGAACGCGGGCGCGAAAAGGGTTACCGCTTCAAAGGATTTAAGGCCCATATCCACAAGGCTGTAAAACTCGCCTATGGACGTGGCGAAGAGATAGCCTAAAAAGACTACCCCCAGTATCACGAGCCGCTTTATATTGAGCACCGCCGCCGGGAATTTAGGGGCGTCATGAAAGTTTATTAAGGCAGGCATGATAATGCTGTTCATCACCATAGTGCTCAGTGCAAGCGATTCCACGATAACCATTCCCGTCGCTGCGGAAAAACCGCCGATAAACGCAAAGAGTGAAAGATAACGCTCGCCATGATTCAGCGGCAGTGTAAGGACAAAGTAGTCCGCCATTTTTTCGCTGCCTCCCAGCAGAAGCCCGCCGAATGCTATAGGCAGCACAAAGATGTTTATAAGGAAGAGATATAAAGGGAAAAGCCACGAGGCCTTTGTTATGTGAGACTCGTCGTAGTTTTCGACAACGGCCATCTGGAACTGTCTCGGCAGGAACATGATGGCCATCATGGATAGAAAAAGCAGGGCAAACCATTCGAAATATGCGGTTCCCGTGCCTGTGCCCAAAAAGAGAAGTACCGAATGTTCGGAGTCCTTTATCCTGTCGAATATATCGCCGAACCCGTTAAAGAGATTATATGTTACGAAAATGCCTACCGCGATAAAGGCCACCAGTTTGACTATGGACTCGAATGCGATAGCGAACACGAGGCCGCCGTGCCTTTCCGAAGAGTCGAGCCTTCGCGCCCCGAACATGATGGCGAAGACCCCGAGAATGAATGTGATGAAAAGACCTGCTGCTGCGGCGCTTCCGGTAGTCTCTCCCGATATGATGGTGAAAGTGCTCATAATCGCCTTTATCTGCAGCCCTACATAAGGCGCTATTCCCACCACGGCCACTATCGCAACCAAAGCGGAAAGGAAGAGGGATTTGCCGTATCTCGACCCTATGAAATCCGATATGGTTGTTATCCTGTTCGTCTTTGCGAGCCTGACTATTTTTTTAAGGACTACAAGCCATATGGCGGCCATGAGAGTGGGGCCGAGATATATGGTAAGAAAGGAAAGCCCCGATGTAGCCGCTTTCCCCACGCTTCCGTAAAACGTCCATGACGTGCAGTATACAGCGAGCGAGAATGAATAAATGTAGGGATTGTTGACGATGCTCTTTCCAGCCTTCTCCTTTCGCTCCGCGTAATACGCTACGGCGAAAAGGAGCAGGAGATAGCACAAAACTATAAAGAAAAGATTATACGGTAGAAACATTCCTATATTCAGGCAAAAAAGAAAAGATCAGTTTTTTTGCCTTTTTTCTTCGGCCTTAAAAGCCCCGCATGCGATAAGGAATATAAAAAGGAGCCAGAACACGAATAAATAAGTCACCACGTCCGTATGGAATATCTCGAGCAGAGGCCAGTTCAGGCCCAGCAGCCCGAGCGCGAATATAAAGAGCCATATTTCGGTGTTTTTCATAAATTTTACTTCGCTTAGTTTACCCTTTTCCCCCGCACAATCTCAATTTCCTGCCGTCATCCTTAAAAATTCGGAGGCGCTTAAAATCTTGACGGACTTGTATCTGCCGATATTCAGCAAATCCTTGTCTCCTGTGACAATAAAATTCGCCGAAGCAGATACGGCACAGCCGATGAATTTATCATCATCGGCGTCCCTGCATATTCTTTTGATTTTATCGGCAACTTCAATTACTTCAAAGAAAGGCAGAACTTCTTCCTCAATAATCACCTTCATCTCGTGTTTTGTCAGAGAAAACTTCGGATATTCAAGAACGGTCTTAAACTCGTCAAAAGTATCTCTGGAGAAAATAGGGATAATCTTGCCCTTTTTCCAAAGGTCTACGACTTGTGAAAGTTCGCCTTTAAACAGCAGAGACGATATAAGAATATTGGTATCAAGGACTACCTTGACTGCCGCTTTTTCTTTCTTGCCCATTTGACCGCCTCGTCAACAGCGTCTTCGGTAATGCCGAGTTTTTTCAGCTTATCCCTTACGCCTTCAAGCGCCGCATCAGCCGGGATTATCCTGACCGGCATGAGAATTATCTTTCTTTCCTTCACCGAAACATCAAAGTATTCGGCGTCAGGGAACGACTTGACAACCTCCGTCGGCAGGGTTAGCTGGTTTTTGGATGTCTTTTTTGCAAGCATAATTCCTTACCTCCTTACTGTAAGGATACATTATTTAGCCCGAATATTACAATGATAAATACTGCCCAATAGATTATTTTTCAGTGAAAATGTTTCCCTCTCAGTCGTTCCGCATCACGCATTTGCAGGACTGTCTTGGTTCTGAGTTGGTCGTTGTCGGTCGGCATTTTTGCGTTTGCCCGTTTCATGCAGATAGGCCGCATAATCTTCTTTAGCTTAAGTTTTTTTCTTCGCCGTTATAAAAATATCTCTACCTCACTCTTCTTCCACAACCCTTCCTATGCTTACGATCCTGTCGTCAGCCTCAATGTCCATAAGCTTGACGCCCTGCGTATTCCTGCCCTGAATGGAGATGTTGCCTGCCTTAGTTCTTATGAGCTTTCCTGAATTAGTTATCAATACTATTTCGTCCTCATCCCTCACCTGAAGCAGGCCTACGGCCTTTCCGCCCCTTTCAATGACTTTGATAGAGATCACTCCTTTGCCGCCCCTGCCCTGAACGCTGTATTCGTCGGTCTTTGTCCTTTTGCCGAGGCCTTTTTCCGTGATTGTCAGAAGGCTCGTCCTTTCTTCGACCACATCTGCTGAGACAACGTTATCCCCGTCTTCGAGCCTTATGCCGATAACCCCTCTTCCGGTTCTCCCTACGGACCTGACCCCGTCCTCTTTGAATCTTATGGACAGGCCGTTCAGAGTTCCGATAATAAGGTCGTTATTGCCGGTCGTCTTTTTAACCGCAATGAGTTCGTCTCCTTCATCGAGGGTTACGGCTATGATTCCCTTGCTCCTCGGATTGCTGTATTCTTCGAGGGCTGTCTTTTTAACGATTCCCCTTTTTGTGAACATCACAAGGTATCCGTCTTTGAAGTCTTTTACGTTGAGAGCTATTGTAATTCTCTCTCCCTCGGCAAGCGGCAGGAGATTAATAATAGCCTTGCCTTTTGCTGTCCTGCCCGCTTCCGGTATCTGGTATATCTTTTGCCAGTACAGCCTTCCCATGTTGCTGAAGAAGAGCATGTAGTCGTGGGTGGAGCCTATAAAGAGCTGTTCGACATAATCCTCCTCCCTCGTCTCCATGCCCACAAGTCCTTTCCCTCCCCTCCGTTGGCTTCTGTAAATCGAAAGAGGATTCCTTTTGATATAGCCGTTGTGGGAAAAAGTAATGACCATCTCCTCCTCTGTTATGAGGTCTTCTATTGTCAGTTCGGCGGTCTCTGCCAATATCTCGGTCTTTCGCCCGTCGCCGTATTTGTTTTTGATCTCGGTAAGCTCTTCTTTTATTATTTTAGATACGAGCGCCTCGCTCGCTAAAATAGCCTTTAACCTCTCTATCTCTTTTATGGTTTCTTTGTAGTCGTTTATTATCTTGTCCCTTTCGAGGCCGGTGAGTCTCTGGAGCTTCATGTCGAGTATGGCCTGCGCCTGTATCTCGGTTAACGGATAGTTGGTCATCAATCCGTTCTTAGCTTCTTCGGGACTCTTTGATTTTCTGATAAGGCTTATTATCTCATCGAGATGGTCGAGCGCTATTTTCAGTCCTTCGAGTATATGGGCTTTTTCTTCCGCCTTTCTCAACTCGAATTTCGTCCTGCGCAGTATTACGTCTCTCCTGTGCTGCAGGAAATAA
>JACREW010000080.1 GCA_016212685.1 Nitrospirota bacterium | reverse complement strand
TTCCCTGACGGCAGGGGAAAGAGATGGAAGGAGCAGAGCCTCGGCTCGGGAGTCATTGTCTCTCCTGACGGATATATAGTTACCAATAATCATGTCATAGAACAGGCGGACGAGATTAAGGTAATCCTTATCGACAAAAAGAGTTTCAAGGCAAAGGTTATTGGCGCGGATCCTAAGACCGACATCGCGATTATCAAAATCGACTCAAAAGGGCTTCCCATGGTTCCGTGGGGAGATTCCGAAAGGCTTCAGGTAGGTGAGTTCGTTCTCGCCATAGGCAATCCCTTCGGCTTGAGCCACACGGTTACTATGGGCATAATCAGCGCGGTAGGGCGGGCTGATGTAGGCATTACCGATTACGAGAATTTCATTCAGACCGATGCTGCGATAAACCCGGGAAATTCGGGCGGGCCGCTCGTAAATATCAGGGGCGAACTAATAGGGATAAACACGGCTATATTTTCGAAGACCGGCGGTTATCAGGGCATCGGATTTTCCGTGCCGAGCAGCATGGTTCGCATTGTCATGGATCAGTTGATAAGGCAGGGGAAGGTCACGAGGGGTTGGCTCGGCATTACGATTCAGGAGATTACGCCTGAGATTGCCAGGAAGTTCGATCTTAAGATGTCTGAAGGCGCCCTCGTGAGCGATGTTGCAAAAGGGAGTCCGGCTCATAAGGCGGGAATAATGCGCGGGGATATAATTCTTGAGATTAACGGCAAAAGAATCAAGGACGTCGCGAGTTTGCGAAACATTGTAGCCCAGAGCAAGATAGGCTTGCAGGTAGATATTAAAATACTTAGGCGCGACAGGGAAATGATCCTTAAAGCGATAATCATGGAGCTTCCAGTAGACATGGGAGAGGTTATTCCGAGTTCCTCGCGCGCCCCGGATTCGGCAGACAATGCGCTCTCCGGTATAACCGTTATGGATCTCAATGCTTCCATCGCAAAGCAGCTCGGCATGGATAAAGAGGAAAAGGGAGCTGTTATTATTAAGGTGGAATACGGCTCATCCGCCGAGGATGCGGGTGTCAGAAAGGGAGATGTGATACAGGAGATAGACAGGCAGCGGATCGGCAGCCTTAACGATTTTAATAAGGCGGTTTCTAAAATAAAACCGCGCGATACGGTGCTGCTTTTTATAAATCGCGGCGGCAAGAAGCTGTACGTAGCCCTGCCGCCATCATAAGGAGGTGAAAGTTGTTGAACATTTTTGAGAGGACAGCAATAATTATAATCTTTATCTTCGGAGGTTATCTGTACGGTTTGAAATATAAGTTTGTTGCCGAAGGTGTCATAACCGGTCTTTTATTCGGAATAATCGCCGTTTTTATCGAGGCGAGGCTTAGGAAGGTCTCTTTCGGTTCTATCTTAGGAGGTCTTTTAGGATTGAGCATCGGCCTTATATCCGCAAACCTCCTGCTGCTGCCGCTTCGTTATGCCATAACCGACGAGATGCGGCTGTTGTCGTCATTCGTATCCAGCGCAATCCTGGGTTACGGAGGTCTTTTTGTGGGGCTTCAGAGGGGCAAAAACCTTACGATTCCCGCGATAATGCGCCTGTTTAAGGGACAGGAATTGGAAGAGGATATTAAACTTCTCGATACCAGCGTTATAATAGACGGCCGCATAGCCGACGTCATCGAAGCCGGATTCCTGGAGGGGACATTCATAATACCCCAGTTTATACTTCAGGAGCTGCAGTATATAGCCGACTCCCCCGATCCTATGAGAAGGACAAAAGGAAGGAGAGGATTGGACGTCCTTCACCGGGTGCAGAAGATGTCGAATATAAAGGTCAGGATCGTCGAAGAGGACTTTCCTAAGATAAAGGAGGTCGATGCAAAGCTTATAGCCTTAGCGCGCCTTTTGAATGCAAAGGTGATCACAAATGATTTTAATCTGAATAAAGTGGCGCAGCTTCAGGGCGTGTCTGTTCTGAATATAAATGAGCTCTCCAATGTCCTCAAGCCGGTAGTGCTGCCCGGCGAAACGCTCAACCTGTTCATAGTAAAGGAAGGCAAGGAATATAATCAGGGCGTCGCGTACCTCGATGACGGGACGATGGTTGTTATAGAAAATGCAAGAAAACTTATAGGTAAAAACGTGGAGGTTGTCGTAACGAGCGTTTTGCAGACTACGGCGGGCCGTATGATATTCGCCAAACCGAAGGAAGATGAGTGATTTTATGGGTCAACAAAGGTCAAGAGGGGGCTGTCCCGAAAAATGAAAAAAGGTAAGGTTGTTGCCATAGTTCCTGCTGCCGGTCTCGGAAAGAGATTCGGCGAAGAGAAAAACAAGCCTTTTTATCCTCTCATGGACAAACCCCTGATTGTCTGGGCGCTCGAAAAACTGCAGGAATCGAATGAGATAACAGAGATAATTCCTGTCTTAAAGGAAGAAGACCTGATACTATGCGGAGCAATAGCTGAAAAATATAATATCACCAAAGTAAAGCGTATAGTGCCCGGCGGGCAAGAGAGACAGGACTCCGTTTATAACGGGATAAAGATGCTCGATGACAACACATCTATCGTAGTGATACACGACGGCGCGAGGCCTTTCATCGACATGGATTTGATAAAAAGAATTGTAGACGGGCTGAAGGGTTATGACGGCGCAATCGCAGCCGTGCCTGTGAAGGATACTATAAAAGAAGTCAGAAGACAGCAATCAGCAGTCAGCAGTCAGCAATCAGGGGAAAATATTATAGTCGAAAAGACGTTAAACCGTAATATTCTGTGGGCGATTCAGACGCCGCAGGTTTTTCCTTTTGATAAAATTAAAGAGGCGTATGAGAAGGCGATTACGGATAAATATTACGCCACCGATGATGCCGCATTAATAGAGCGTTATGGGGGAACGGTGAAAATTGTCATGGGCTCGTACAGGAATATAAAAATAACCACACCGGAAGATATCAAAATCGCAGAAGCGATTTTGAGCCATGAGCCATGAGCTATAGAATAGGTATCGGTTACGACTCGCACAGGCTTGTAGAAGGCAGGAAGCTCATCATCGGCGGAGTGGATATCCGTTTTGAAAAAGGTCTTTTAGGCCATTCCGACGGCGATGTTTTATGCCATGCGATTATCGATGCGCTGATCGGCGCAATAGGGCTTGGAGATATAGGGAAACATTTCCCGGATTCTGACAATAAATGGAAGGATGCTTCGAGTATAAGGCTTCTAAAAAATATCGTCGAGCTTACGCGCTCTAACGGCTTTGAGATCGAATGGATAGATTCCATCATAATAACGGAAAAACCTAAACTCGCCCCTCATATAGACGCAATGAAAGATGCTGTTTCGCATTCCGGAATATCTTCTGCAATTCTTAATATCAAGGCAAAGACAAATGAAGGAATGGGCTTTATAGGCAAAGGCGAAGGCATTGCGGCGCAGGCGGTGTGTTTGCTGAGAACAGTCTAAGAATTATTTGCAGTATCCTTTCCAGTTAAATTAATAATTAGTCAACAATGTGGGACTGAATTCTGCTATAATATTCACAAAAAACAGAAAGGGGCGGTACGCACATAGACAGCAGGACTAAGGCATTAGAGGCGGCGCAGGCAGCGCTCGATAAAAAGGCAAAAGAGACGGTAATCCTCGAACTGAAAGACCTTACGATAATCGCGGATTATTTCGTTATCTGCTCAGGCGAAAGCGCTACGCAGGTCAAGGCGATCGTCGAAAACATAGATAAGAGATTAAAAGATCATCGGCAAAGGCCCTCAGGGGTCGAGGGGCTGAACTCCGCGAGGTGGGTTTTGATGGATTACGGGGATGTGATAGTCCACGTGTTCGAAGAAGATACGAGGGCATACTATGAACTGGAGAAATTCTGGCTGGACGCCCCGAAAATAGCGGTAGAAGACAAGGCCGTGAAGACGGCTGCGGGAAGCAAAAAGCAATATGTATGAAGGCGCGGATATTATGGGTCGGAAGAACAAAGGAAAAGTATTTGACGGAAGGGATTAGCCGCTATCTGAAAATGTTAAAGCATATGGCACAGGTTTCCGCGATAGAGATAAAAGAAGAGAAAGGAAAAGAAAGGGAGGCTGCCCTTTCGATGGAAGGCAAGCGGATATTGAGACAGACCGGCTCTTATATCCTGCTGGATGAGAAGGGCAGAGAGTTAAGCTCGATGGGTTTTGCAAAATTTTTAGAGGACAAGAACAATATCGATTTTGTCATGGGCGGGCCGCATGGCGTTTCCGGCGAGGTCAAGGAAAAGGCGGCGGATAAAATCGCACTTTCGAAAATGACGCTGACCCATGAAATGGCAAGGCTGGTATTTTTGGAGCAGTTTTATCGTGCGCTGACAATCATAAAAGGCAAGGAGTACCACCATTGATGGGCAAGATAGCTATACTTATATTTTTGTTGTTTTTAGGAGTCCTCGGGTTCTTTGCGGTCGAGAACAAAGACGCCGTGATCATGAAAATTCCCTTTGGAGATGCTTATGAGATACCTAAGATAGCGCTTGTTCTCCTTTCCTCCACCATAGGCGCGCTTGCCGTCCTCGTCGTGTTTTTTATAAGAGATACAAAACGCGTAATCGAAAATCTCCAGTATCAGAGGAGGCAGAAGAAAGAGGCGAAGATTCAGGAATTTTATTCGAAGGCATTGAATGCCATAATGGGCGATAAGGAAGAGGAGGCGCGGGAAGCCCTCGGCGAGATACTAAAGGAGGATCCGGAATATATCGACGCCCTTTTACGGCTCGGCGACATGTCGCTCAATAACGGTAAATATGAAACCGCGTTCGACTATTATAAGAAAGTGAAGGACATAAACCCGAAGAATCTGCAGGTTCTTTTTTCGATGGAAACAGTGATGGAAAAGATGCAAAGATACAACGACGCGTTTAATTACCTCGAAGAGATACTCGATCTGGACCCCGAAAATCTCACCGCGCTCTACAAGAAGCGCTCGCTCCTCGAAAGGAAAGAGATGTGGGATGACCTCCTTTCTACGCAGAAGGCGATAATCAAGCTCGAACATAACGAGCACGACAGGCAGCGGGAAGAGCGCAGGATGATGGGTTGCAAATATGAATACGCGCGCGCGAGCCTTGAAAACGGAGATATCGAAAAGGCGGAAAAGGCATTCAGGACAATGCTCAAGATGGACGGCAATTTTGTACCGGCGCACCTCGGGCTTGCGGAAGTCATACTGATGAAAGGAGAGACCGAGGAGGCGATAAACTTTCTTGAAAAGGCGTACGAGCAGCTCAGGTCGATAATAATAATAGCGCGGCTTGAAGACCTGTTAATCAATGTCGGAGAACCCGGCAGGCTTATAAGATTCTATAAGAACGCCATAGCTAAAAATCCTCAGGACAACGGGCTGAGATTCCTCCTCGGCAAGCTCTATTACAGGCTTGAAATGGTGGATGACGCGATGGAGATGATTAATTCAATAGATACCACAGTCTTTTCGGTGCCCGAGCTTTACAGCCTGAAGGGAGAACTGTATATAAAGAGGAACCAGATGCAGAAGGCGCTGGACGAACTTAAAAAGGCATGCGGCATAAAAAGGCCGTTTAAGATCCAATACTGCTGCTCCAACTGCGGTTTTAAATCCGAGGATTGGTCTGGAAGGTGTCCTGGATGCACGGAATGGAATACCTACAGGCTCGACGTGTATGGCTCCTGCAAAGCGTAAAAAAACAAGCGAGAAATTAAAGGTTGTACTCGATACAAGCCTCTTCGTAAATCCGGACGTCAGGACAAGCCTCGGAACAACCCCTACAGAGGCTTTGGAGACATTCCTCTTTCTTGCAGCACAGATACACATACTCGAATTTTATATGCCCCCGTCGATATTCGAGGAACTTCTCCATTTTGTGGAGAGGGACAAGATACCCGCAGATCTGCTTCTTATATTGCACCAGAAGCCGCCCAAAAAGCATGAACTCAAAACTCCCGCCTTTCTTTTATACGAATTGATAGAAGACATAAGGGAAAGGGTGAACAAGGGGCTCCGTATCGCCGAAAAGGCCGTAAGGAGCACGGAAGGCAAGAAGGCTGATGAGATAATTCAGGATATGAGGAGGAAATACAGGGACGCGCTGAGGGAGGGAATCATCGACAGCAAGGAAGACGTCGATCTCCTGCTGTTAGCTATGGAACTCGATGCCCTGCTGATAACGGCTGATCAGGGGCTGATAAAATGGGCTGAAAAATTAGGTGTAAGGTGGCTGTTCCCGGAGAAATTCAAGGAATATTTAATGAGCGCAATAAAAAGGACCGAACTTCTTTCCGCAAAGAATTAGTCAGGATTTTTAGGATTTTTTGCGCTGTTGTTCCCCGCTTTTTTGAGCGCTTCTTCAAGGAGCTTTCTCTTTTTGGACGGCACGACTTTCCCTTTTAAAGACGATACCGGAATCTTTTCTCTCGATGTTTTTTTGATTAACTTGACGGTTTCTTTCTTCATAGAAATAAAAAATGCCGAAGGCGGGAGTCGAACCCGCACGGCCTTTCGACCACTAGACCCTGAACCTAGCGCGTCTGCCAGTTCCGCCACTTCGGCTGGCTTTTATTTTAACATAATTTCATCTATTCCGATGTGTTAAAATATTCAAATCATGGAAACACAGGTATCGAACTTTATACGCAGCATTGTCGCGGAAGACGTGGCAGCGGGAAAAAACAACGGAAAGGTCATCACAAGATTTCCGCCTGAACCTAACGGCTATCTCCATATCGGACACGCAAAATCAATATGCCTTAACTTCGGTCTGGCTGCCGAATTCGGCGGCCATTGCAATCTGAGATTTGACGACACAAATCCGTCCAAAGAAGAGCAGGAATATGTCGACTCCATAATGGAAGATGTGCGCTGGCTCGGCTTTGAGTGGGGAGACAGGCTCTATTACGCATCGGACTATTTCGGACAGTTGTATGAATGGGCGGTCCAGCTTATTAAAAAAGGCAAGGCATATGTCTGCGACCTCTCTGCGGATGAGATAAGAGAGTACCGCGGAACCCTTACGCAGCCGGGCAAAGAGAGCCCTTATCGCAGCCGCTCTATCGAAGAAAACCTCGACCTCTTTGAGCGCATGCGTAAAGGCGAATTCCCTGACGGCTCCAAAACCCTGCGCGCTAAGATAGACATGTCATCCGGCAATATCAATATGCGCGACCCTGTGATGTACAGGATCAAGCATGAAGATCATCACCGCACAGGCAATAAATGGTGCATATACCCTATGTATGATTATGCCCACGGACAGAGCGATTCCATAGAAGGCGTTACCCACTCTATCTGCACGATGGAGTACGAGGACCACAGGCCCCTTTACGACTGGTATCTCGACGAACTCGGCATTCATCATCCTCAGCAGATAGAATTCGCAAGGCTTAATTTGAGCCATACGATAGTAAGTAAAAGGAAACTCCTCAGATTGGTGAACGAAGGATATGTCAAAGGCTGGAATGACCCGAGAATGCCGACCCTTGCGGGCATCAGAAGGCGCGGTTACACGCCGGAGGCTATAAGGAATTTCTGCGACCGCATCGGAGTCGGCAAAAAAGAGAGCATTGTTGAGATGGCGCTTCTTGAGTTCTGTGTGAGGGAGCATCTGAATAAAGTTGCTCCAAGGGTGATGGCAGTGCTGAGACCGCTTAAGGTTGTCATTACGAACTATCCCGATGCACAGAAAGAATATCTTGATGCAATAAACAATCCTGAAGACCATAATGCAGGGACAAGAAAAGTTCCATTCTCAAAAATGCTTTATATAGAGAAAGATGATTTTATGGAAAATCCTCCAAAACAGTTTTTCCGTCTTGCTCCGGGACGAGAAGTAAGGCTGAGATACGCTTATTTCATAAAATGCGAAAATATTGTTAAAGATGAACACGGAGAGATAACAGAAATCCATTGCACTTACGATCCCGCTACAAGGGGCGGCGACGCGCCTGACGGGCGCAAAGTAAAGGCAACCCTTCATTGGGTTTCCGCGAAACATGCTCTTGACGCGGAAGTGCGGCTTTATGACACGCTTTTCACAAAAGAAGAGCCTGATAATGTTGAAGAAGGAAAAGATTTTACCGATTATATAAATCCTAAATCCCTCGAAGTTCTGAACGGCTGCAAACTTGAACCGTCATTGAAAGATGCCAAACCCGGCGATAGATTCCAGTTCGAGCGGCTCGGCTATTTTTGCGTCGATACCGTCGACTCAACGCCCGGCAAACCTGTTTTCAACCGCACAGTTACCCTCAAAGACGAATGGGCGAAGATACAGAAGGGGAAAAAGTGAATCTGGAAATCAAGCCTGCGCTTTTCCGACAAGCAATTGTCGTTTGAGTTCCAGCCGCATTTCTTCTTTTTTGTCCCGCATAGCAGCGGCTATAACCGTGCCTGCCAGCAAGAGTCCGCCAGCCAGCATAAAAGCGGAATTATAATCTCCGGTTACGGCAATGAGGGATTGGGAAATCCTGCTCATTATCAAGCCGCCGATCCCCCACGCGGTGAAAACAATACCATAGTTTACCCCGAAATTCTTAATGCCCCACAGGTCTTTTGTATATGACGGGAAAAGCGCAAGATTGGCTCCGTAATTAAAGCCGATCAGAGTTGCGAGAAATACTATCTGAAAGGCATTTGACGCGCCATTAGATGTCGCAGGGATAGCAGCGAACATAAGCGCGGACTGAACGGCGAATATGGCTATGAGGGTTTTCTTTCTCCCGATCTTGTCGGACAGGGCGCCTGCTGCTATTCTCCCTCCTGCGTTGCCCACTGCAAGTATGGCAACTGCCAGAAAAGCCCTTTCTCCCATGCTTGTCTTTGCCATGCCTGCCATGCTGCCTATGACCATTAGTCCTGCTCCCGCGCCGATAAAGAACAATATCCACAATATCCAGAACATATGGTTTTTAATCATCTCAAGAGGAGTTGCGTTTGCATCAGCGAACACAGGGTGCGCTTTTGATCGGATTTCATTGGTTGTCCTGCGCTCAATAAATCCCGGAGGCACATACCCGGAAGGAGGATTGCTCAAAAAGAAAGATAGCACACTGACCGCGATAGGAAACGCTATTCCGTAAAAGAGCATTGCTCTCTGGATTCCCCATTGAGCCAAAAGATATTGAGATAGAGGAGCGATATAGACCGATGCAAGCCCGAAGCCCGAGACCACAATGCCTGTAATCCTTCCGGTTTTATTAGGTGGAAACCACTTCAGCGATGCAGGAGTGGCGGAAGAGTAGCCGAATGCCATTCCCGCCCCGGTCAATACGCCGAATCCTAAAACCCAGCTCAGGTAGTCTGTTGTCTGAGAAGCCCAGATAAAGCCGAGGCCGACCAGAAGCCCGCCTATGAACGCGGTCTTTCTCGGACCGATAGTGTCCTGACATTTCCCTGCCGCAATCATGGTAATTGCGAACACGAGACAGCATATAGCATATGGATCGTTCAGAGAGGCTATATCCCATGTAAAAGCGCCCGGCCCGTCTTTTTCTATAGATTGTTTTATCGCGCCCTTGAATATGCTCCATGCGTAGAGGACTCCGAGTGCAAGATTGATTCCTGTGCCTGCTGCAGTAACGATTATGCCGCGGTTAATATTTTTTTGAGGCATGATATCGCTCCTTCCGGCAGGTCAAATCCGGTATCATTGCCGGATACCGTTTGTTATTCAAATTGTATCACCATTTGAAGCGTTTATAAAGCTGCATAACCGGCTTGTTTTCAATGACATTTCCCATACAAATCCCTGCTTATCCCCTTGTCTCGGTATATAATGCTATAAAATGTGGAAGAAAGATAAAAGACAATGTTGCACCCCCCAAATATAACGGCATTAATCCGAAACCCATTGAAATACTATGCTGAATGTCTATCCTCCGGGCGAGGTGCAAAATCCTATTGGATTCCGTTATAATCTTTACAAGACGCGGCATTGAATATTTGATTTTAAAGGGAAGGCATTCATGGCAAACGTAGGACAACCACTATCAGAGATATTTGGTCATTTGACAACTGACCATTCAGAAAAAGCCAATAGATACCGGTCACATCGCTTGTGCCCCTTTAACGATACTGTCAAGTCTTTTCTGTAAATTCTCATCAGGGCTTTACCATCAAGGGTTTGCACGGTTCTCATTTTAGGCCGCAGCCCTTCCAATTCTTAACATCCTCAGCTTGGCAAGTATAGCTTTCGCCTCGCCGGTCATTC
>JACREW010000083.1 GCA_016212685.1 Nitrospirota bacterium | reverse complement strand
TGTTTGTAGTAACCTTTGTGCTCGGCATTGCGGCTGTTTTAGGCGGCGTCGGAGGCGGCGTTCTTTTTGTTCCTATTATCGGCGGTTTTTTCCCGTTTCATCTCGATTTTGTCAGGGGCGCGGGTCTTCTGGTTGCCCTCGCAGGCGCATTGGCTGCGGGCCCCGGACTTCTTAAAAAAGGAATGGCGGATTTGCGTCTTGCGATTCCTGTTGCAGTCATAGCGTCATCCTGCGCGATTGTCGGCGCAATGATAGGTCTCGCGCTTCCGGCAAATGTTATTCAGACTGCTTTAGGCGTAACCATTCTGGGCATTGTTGCGATCATGCTTATGGCAAAGAAATCGGAATATCCGGATGTGAAGCAGCCTGACGCCCTTTCTACAGCCCTCAGAATAAATGGAATTTATCATGAGGTCTCCACGGGTCAGGAAGTTAACTGGAAGGTTCACAGGACTCCGCAAGGTCTTGCGACATTTATTATTATCGGAGTTATGGCAGGCATGTTCGGTTTAGGGGCAGGGTGGGCTAATGTGCCTGTGCTGAATCTTATGATGGGCGCCCCATTAAAGGTATCTGTCGCAACAAGTAAATTCCTGCTCTCGATTACCGACACATCCGCCGCATGGATTTATGTCAACAACGGGGCGGTGCTGCCGATGATGGTTGTGCCGTCGATTATCGGAATAATGTTAGGTTCTATTGTCGGCGTGAGGATTCTTGCAAAGACCAAACCTACGGCTATCAGATATATGGTTATATGCCTGCTCCTTTTTGCAGGGACAAGGGCGCTGCTTAAAGGCCTCGCTATCTGGAAATAAAAGGAGAAATTGTATGGAGAAGAAATTAAAAGCGACGGAAGAGCAATTAACATACGCAAAAATTCTTGACATGGGCATGAAAATAGGATTACTTGCCCTTATTATTACATTCATTGTTTATATCTCAGGTATTCTGACTCCCCATATCCCCGTGAATGACATTTCAAAATATTGGGGAATGTCCGTCTATCAATACCTTGAGGCTGCAAATATCCCTCACGGCTGGGGATGGCTCGGCATGATAGACAAAGGAGATTTCCTTAACTTTACGGGCATTGCCTTCTTAGCGGGCGTAACGATAATCTGTTATCTTGCCATTATTCCGATATTGTTCAGGAAAAAGGATGCGGTATACGGCGTGCTCGCGATAGTCGAGGTGCTGGTTTTGGTGCTTGCGGCATCGGGGATACTGAAATCAGGAGGGCACTGATATGGAAACCAAAATGGATTACATGGGACCTTTAAAAAACATTCTTCTTGCTACGGACGGGTCGGAATACAGCGAAGGCGCGATAAAAGAGGCAATTTACCTTGCAAAATCATGCATTGAAAAACTCTCGGTGATTTATGTGTTGAAGATCAATCCCGAGATTGAGACCGAAGGTCAGAAAATTGTGGAAAGAATGGAAATTGCCGCAAAGGAGCATCTGGACAGGATAAGGAAGATGGCTGCTCGGGACAATGTCGAATGCGAGGTTATTGTAAGGAGGACGGACCAGCCGTATAAGGCGATAGTAGAGGAGGCAGGAAAAAGAAATGCCGATGTAATTGTTATGGGCAGGCGTGGTAGAACGGGTCTCAAGAAGGTCCTAATGGGAAGTGTGACTGCAAAGGTAATAGGGTATTCCCCATGCAAGGTTCTTGTGGTACCGAAGGATTCGGCGATAAAGGCGGACAATATAATGGTCGCCACAGACGGCTCGAAATACTGTGAAGCAGCAGAGAGAGAGGCCATAAGCATGAGCAAGAGATGCCATCTCAAGGTCAAAAAAACCCTTGCCCTTTCTGTTGCCCCTACCGACAGTGATCTTCCGCGTGTGCGGGCAAATGTGGAAAGGGTGAAGGAAATGGCCAGAGAGCAAGGGGTCGAGATAGAAACGCTTGCTATGGTAGGGAGACGCTACGAGATGATTTTAAAGGCAGCAAGGGAGAAGAATGCGGATATAATTATCATGGGGACATATGGCAGGACAGGCATCGAAAGGCTTCTGATGGGCAGCGTTTCCGAGAGGGTGGTCGGTCTTTCGCAGTGTCCTGTGCTTGTCGTTAAAGAGTAATAAATTTTAGTTCTTTGTCTAAATGAGGATGTGGACTACGTTCTTTTATATATTCCCTAAAAGCGATAGACGTTTTCTGAGAATTCAGGCAAAACTATGGTGACGGTTACGCCTATCGATATAGCCTCTACGTCTATTGCGCTGCTTTTGGTTACAGGTTTAACGGCAGGTCTGCTGCGCAAAAATCAGGGGCTTTTGATACGGGTATCTTTCATTCTCTCGTCTCTGGCTTCATTCATGGCGGTGGTGTCAGGGATATGGACCGTGAAAAACGGCATTACGGAAAGGATTATACTTCTTATCGGTCTTCCCGACCTTCCATTTCATTTGCGGCTTGACGCCCTGTCCGGTTTTTTTCTCACGGTTATCGGTCTTTTATCTTTTTTTGTATCTATATATTCAATCGGATATGTAAAAGGTTTCATCGGCCGCAGGCTGGTGACAAGGCTTATTGTTTTTTACTGTCTTTTCATTGCCGACATGTTCATGGTGGTGCTTGCCGATGACGCCCTCTTTTTTCTCATCTCATGGGAGGTTATGGCAGCGGCGTCTTATTTTCTCGTAATGTTCGAGGATGAAAAGGTGGAAAACAGAAGGGCAGCCTTTCTATATATGGTTGTCGCGCATGTGGGCGCTATAGCCATACTTTTATCTTTCGGTGTCATGGCAGGTCTCTCGGCGGGGTTCGACAGTTTCAGCGGCTTTACCTTTGATGCTATGAGACATGCCCGATTTCCGATGGGATGGGCAACGGTCGCTTTTTTATTGGCGTTCTTCGGTTTTGCGGCAAAGGCCGGAGCGATCCCCCTTCATGTCTGGCTTCCCGAAGCGCATCCTGTTGCGCCGTCAAATATCTCGGCGCTTATGAGCGGCGTGATGCTGAAGACTGCCGTATACGGTATTTTGCGCGTTACATTCGATCTGCTGAGGGTATTCCCGTGGTGGTGGGGCGCGATTGTGCTGACGATTGGGCTGCTGTCGGCGGTTATGGGGGTGCTTTATGCATTGATGCAGCATGACCTGAAGAGGCTCTTAGCCTATTCCTCTGTTGAAAACATCGGGATTATACTAATCGGCATCGGGCTTGCCATGATATTTGCTTCGTTTAAACTGTCGGTGATGACCGCGCTTGCCCTTACGGCGGCGCTGTATCACGCGCTGAACCATGCAATGTTCAAGGGATTGCTTTTTATGGGAGCGGGAGCCGTTCTTCATGCCACGCATGAACGAAATATGGAAAAGATGGGCGGGCTTATACACCGCATGCCGTGGACCGCAGCATTATTTCTTGTGGGCTGCATA
>JACREW010000088.1 GCA_016212685.1 Nitrospirota bacterium | reverse complement strand
TGCCGTGGTCGACATGCCCTATCGTTCCTACGTTTACGTGAGGCTTCGTCCTCTCAAATTTTGCCTTGGCCATATCTCCTCCTGTTAAGATTTATGGTTTCGGATTTATGATTTCAGATTCAAAAAATCATCACTCATAAATCATAAGTCAGCAATAATTACCAGAGCCCATGACCGGAATCGAACCGGTGACCTCATCCTTACCAAGGATGTGCTCTGCCGACTGAGCTACATGGGCATATGGAGCGGGAAACGGGATTCGAACCCGCGACCCTCAGCTTGGAAGGCTGACGCTCTACCACTGAGCTACTCCCGCACACCCGGTACTTTGAAATTTCAAATCGCGATTTCGCATAGCGAAATCGCTGGTGGAGAGGGGAGGATTCGAACCTCCGAAGGCGGTGCCGGCAGATTTACAGTCTGCTCCCTTTGGCCACTCGGGAACCTCTCCATTACCCAAAGCCGCCGAAGGGATTCGAACCCCCGACCTGATGATTACAAATCAACTGCTCTACCAACTGAGCTACGGCGGCGAGATAACTTATTAATATAAGGAAGTTATTATATACTTGTCAATTGTAAAATTGCAATACCGCTATCCGCCTGACCTCTGCCTCATGACTTCATAGGCAAGAATTCCCGTTGCAACAGAGACATTGAGCGAATTCACCATGCCTCTCATGGGCAAATTGACCGTAAAATCGCACATTTCCTTCACAGTACGCCTCAATCCCTCTCCTTCGGAGCCTATTACCACCGCAAGAGGGACTTTCATGTCAACATCCCAGATGGTAAGTTCCGAGTCAGCCTCTGCGCCGATTATTGTAATATCCAGCTTTTTCATCTTTTCTATGGCATGCTTTATATTTACAACCTCCACAAGATTCACATATTCAAGAGCCCCTGCCGATGCCTTAGAGACAAGCGAGGTAACGCCCGCAGACCTATGGGATTGAAAAACCACACCGTGAACACCTGCGGCATCGGCAACCCTTAATATCGCGCCAAAATTTCGAGGGTCTTCGATAAGGTCGAGAATGAGAAAAAACGGTGTTTCCCCTCTTTTTTCAGGGATAGCTAAAAGCTCGTCTATGCTTAGAAGCCTCTTTTTTTCGACAAGCGCGGCAACGCCCTGATGGCCTTTATGAAACTTCGAATCGAAGAATTCCTTATCTGCGAACTCTACGCGGATACCTTCCGCCCTTGCAAGTTCGGTAATCTTCTGTGTTTGCTCACGCCGCTGTTTGGAAATATAAACGGCGTTTATCTTTCTGCCGGATTTGACAGCCTCTAAAACCGGGTTGAAACCGCAAAGCCATTCATCTTTCTTATCCATATTATCCTTATCTTGCCGCCGATCGGCGAAAGCCATAACTTCTAAAAATCTATTTTGTTGTCTGACCCCTTAGATTTGATGCTCATTTTGTTGTCTGACCCCTTAGATTTGATGCTCATATTTTAAAATCAGACCTGTTTAATCCGGACTGACGCAGTATTGAGGCAAATGTACCGTGAGGTATTTCTTTTCTTGGCGAAGGGACAATTACCGTTCTGTCATCTTTGCGAAATTTCTTATGGCTTCCGGTTTGGTCTATTTCAACAAACCCATTTTTCAGAAGAACTGCAATAATATGCCGTGATGAGTACAGTTTAGGCATAAATCTTAGCTTCACCGATTAAGGCTTCGTCTATATCATGAAATGCCGATCGTTTCTTTTTCGGCTCATTGCGAAAATATAGTTCTACAGCGTCTTTAAGATTGTTTATGGCTTCTTCAATAGAATCTCCGCAACTGGCAATGTCTATATTCAGGCACTGCGATACATAATACTTCCCTTCCTTGTAGATAACATATTTCAACGATTTCATATCAATAACCTCCTTAGATGTTTCTGTTTTAAGTTTATAATTTCCTTGTAGCCTTTGACGGCGATGCGCTTGCTTATATCTTTACCTTCCAGCTTGTCCCGTCCCTTTTATCTTCAAGTATAATCCCCTTTTCATCGAGTTCTTTTCTTACGGCATCTGCGGCTGCCCAGTCTTTGTTCTGCCTCGCGGCCTGCCTGTCCTTTATCTTCTGCTCTATATCCGCCTCGGAAAGGGCAATCTTCTTACTTTTCAAAAGGGCTATATTCCACTCGGCAGGCGTCCTGTTAAAAAGATTAAGCACCTGCTCAACGCTATTTGAGACATGCTTGGCTTTTTCGATTAAAGCCGCCGCCTCATCGCCTGAGGGCTTCGCATCGAGGAATATGTTAATCTCTCTCACAAGCTCAAAAATATGCCCTGTTGCAAGGGCTGTATTAAAATCATCGTCCATTGCGGACTCAAAGCCATCCTTGAACTTATTTAAGAAACCTTCAAACTCTGCCGCATTGACGGCCTTCTTTGATGGAGTTGTTTCAGCCGACAGAAAATCGTCAATCCTCGAAACCGTTGTGTAATACCTGTCAAGAGACGCCTCCGCGTCATGAAGCTGCTCCCGAGAAAACTCGATAGGGCTTCTATAATGGCTCGACGTCAAAAACAGCCTTATAACCTCCGCGTCGTATTTATCGAGGATTTCCCTGATGGTAAAGAAATTGCCGAGGGATTTCGACATCTTCTCCTTGTCTATGGTAATGAATCCGTTGTGCATCCAATAGTTCGCAAACGGCTTGCCCGTATACGCCTCCGACTGCGCGATCTCGTTCTCATGGTGCGGGAAGATCAAATCAGCGCCTCCGCCGTGTATGTCGAAAGTCTCTCCAAGATGTTTTATAGCCATTGCGGTGCATTCGATATGCCATCCAGGCCTGCCCTTTCCCCACGGGCTTTCCCACCAAGGCTCCCCCTCCTTTGACGCCTTCCATAACGCGAAATCAACCGGGCTTTTCTTCCTTTCGTCAATACTCACCCTTGCGCCTGCGAGCAGGTCATTAATGTCTTTCTTAGAGAGCTTTGAGTATTCGGGAAACTTCTCCACTTCAAAATAAACGCTTTGGTTCTCTCCTTCCTGCACGGCATAGGCGTATCCTTTTTCAATGAGGGTTTTAATAACCGCGATCATCTCGCTAATATGCTCCGTTGCCTTAGGCTCAATATCGGCTCGCGCAATGCCGAGGGCATCCATATCCCTGTAGTATTCGTCTATATATTTTTTCGCGACAGTATCCCATGCAGCGCCTTCTTCATTGGCGCGCTTTATTATCTTGTCGTCAATGTCCGTAAAGTTTTTTACGAACTTAACATCAAAGCCCTTATATCTCAGATACCGGTGCATAACATCGAATACAACGGCGCTTCGCGCATGGCCTAAATGGCAGTAATCATATACCGTAACCCCGCAGGCGTATATCCCGACCTTGCCTTTTGTTAGCGGGATAAAATCCTCTTTTTTGCCTGTCATGGTGTTGAATACCTTCATTATTCCTCCCTGAATTCCCTTTCCTTCCGGAGTTTCAAGCTTGGCAAGCCTGCTTTCGAGCCGGGCAATGTGTTCCGACAACTCATGAAGCCTTTCATCCACAGGATCGGGAAGCTTAACATGGTCGAGCGTTTCCACTATCCCTTCCTGCTCTATTCTCATAACCTTCTTTTTAATGACCCTGCCCGGCACCCCTACAACTATCGAATAATCAGGAGCCGATTTTAGAACTACGGAATTAGCGCCGATCTTAGCATAGTCCCCGATGTTTATAGGGCCTAATATCTTTGCTCCCGCGCCGACCACAACATGATTGCCCAATGTCGGATGCCTCTTGCCTTTTTCCTTTCCGGTGCCTCCGAGAGTTACTCCCTGATATAACAAAACGTCTTCTCCGATCTCAGCCGTCTCTCCGATTACAACGCCCATCCCGTGATCGATAAAAAAGCCCGAGCCAATCTTCGCGGCGGGATGTATCTCTATACCCGTAAGAAAACGCGCGATATGCGAAAGAAGCCTCGGTATTATCGGAATTTTAAGTTTCCACATCGCATGACTTATCCTGTGGATGAATATCGCGTGAAAGCCCGGATACGCAAGAATGACCTCAAGCGTATTTCGCGCGGCAGGGTCGCGCTCAAACACGGCGTGCAAATCACGTTTTATGTAGTGAAAAAAGCCCATCGTTGTGAATTATACCATAAACATCGTAAGCCGTTGACTCGCAACAGCGTTCAAATCCTTTGGCGTAAAGTAAATTAGTTGAGGGAGTTAAGAACTATAAAAAAAGGGCGGCAGAGCCGCCTTTTTCCGTAATGTCAAAGTTATCTCGTATTCTCTGTCAGCGCGCTACCCTTCTCTCAGCTATCTGAATCCTTATGGCCGCCCTTTCAAGGGCTGCTGTGGCCCGCGCAAAATCTACCTTTTCTTCCTGTCTCAATCTCTCCTCCGCGCGCTTTATAGCTGCCTTAGCTCTTTCAACATCGATGTCTTCAGATCTTTCCGCGCTGTCGGCAAGTATAACGACCTTATCCGGAGAGACTTCAGCATAACCCGAACTCACGAACACATACTCGGTCTTGCTGTCTTTTTTCAAGACGAGCATGCCTATCTTAAGGGTTGTAATAAACGGCACGTGTCCGGGCAGCACTCCGAACTCTCCCTCTGTGCCGGTTGCCGCCACCTCATCGACATCCTCGCTCAGCACAAGCCCATGCGGTGTCACGATGTCCAATCTCAATTTATTTTCCATTTCATTTCCTTAATTTGAAATTAATATTATCTGCTCCAGCCGAGCTTCCTTGCCTTTTCTTCGGCCTCTTCAATGGTTCCTGTCATATAGAATGCCTGCTCGGGCATATCATCATACTGGCCATCGGCAATGGCCTTGAATCCCTTTATGGTATCTTCAAGCTTTACGTATTTTCCGGGAGTTCCCGTAAACACCTCCGCCACACTGAAAGGCTGGCTGAGAAACCTCTGAATCTTTCTTGCACGCGAAACGGTAAGCTTGTCGTCTTCCGAAAGCTCTTCCATGCCGAGGATTGCGATGATGTCCTGAAGCTCTTTATACCTCTGGAGGATGGACTGCACTTTTCTCGCAACAGCATAGTGATCTTCGCCGATGACCTTCGGGTCGAGCGCGCGTGATGTGGAATCGAGCGGGTCAACGGCAGGATATATGCCGAGTTCCGCTATCTGCCTCGAAAGAACGACTGTTCCGTCGAGATGGGTAAATGCAGTTGCGACCGCGGGATCTGTCAGGTCGTCCGCAGGAACATATATCGCCTGCATCGATGTAATCGATCCCTTCTTTGTTGTCGTAATCCTTTCCTGAAGCTGTCCCATGTCGGTGCCAAGGTTCGGCTGGTAACCGACCGCTGAAGGCATTCTTCCTAAGAGCGCCGAAACCTCCGAACCGGCAAGTGTATATCTGAATATATTGTCTATAAAGATAAGAACATCCTGCCCCTGATCCCTGAAGTATTCCGATGCTGTAAGGGCAGTAAGGGCGACCCTCAGTCTTGCTCCGGGAGGCTCGTTCATCTGCCCGTAAATCAGGGCGACATTGTTGACAACGCCCGATTCCTTCATTTCCCTGTAAAGATCGTTGCCTTCTCTTGTTCTCTCACCGACACCGGCAAAAACTGAAACACCCCCGTGCTTCAGAGCGATGTTATGGATCATCTCCATAATAACGACTGTCTTACCTACGCCGGCTCCGCCGAACATTCCCATCTTACCGCCTCTGACGAAGGGGACAAGGAGGTCAAAGACTTTAACGCCGGTCTCAAAGACCTGAGATACAGGTTCCTGTTCTGTAAAGTCAGGAGCGAGTCTGTGAATAGGCAGCCTGTCAGTTGTCTCTATCGGTCCGAGCTTGTCATAAGGCTCCCCTACGACATTCATAATCCTTCCGAGGGTGCCTTTGCCGACCGGGATAGTTATAGGCTTGCCGCTGTCAACGACCTTCATCCCGCGAACAACACCGTCAGTGGTCTGCATTGCTATTGTCCTTACCTTGTTGTCGCCGAGATGGGACGCAACCTCGATGGTAATATCCATTGCAGAAATACCCTTTGCAGCGTCGCCCGGCGACTCTATCTTCAATGAGTTAAGTATTGCCGGAAGCTCTTTGTCGAACTCCACATCAACAACCGCACCGATTACCTGAGAGACTCTACCTTCGTTCATTATTACGACCTCCTGTATATTCGTTAAGCGTTATGCATCGTGCGCAGAGCGCTTGACGCTTGACGCTTTGTTCACTACGCTTTTAATGCCTCGACGCCGCCCACTATGTCCATAAGCTCTTTTGTAATGGATGCCTGTCTTGCCTTGTTGTATTGCAGCGTCAGGCTTGCTATCATATCATCTGCCGCCTTTGTGGCGTTCTCCATTGCAGTCATCCTCGCGGCCTCTTCCGATGCCTGTGATTCGAGCAATGCCCTGAATACCTGTATTTCAAGGTTCTTCGGCAGCAGATTGTCGAATATTGCCTGCTGCGAAGGCTCATAAATAAAGGATGCTGCCGGCTCCTGAACTTCGGATTCTTCTGTCTTTACCGGTGCGAGGGGTAAAAGACGGACCACGGAGACCTTCTGGACAAGGGCCGATTTGAATTCATTGTAAATGAGAATGACCTCATCAAAGGTTTCATTAATGTAATTTTCGATAATATCGCCGGTGATTTCCTTTGCATTCAGATAGGATATTCTTCCCGCAATGCCCAGCCATGACTGGCGCGTTACTAATCCCCTCCTCTTTAAGAGGTCTGTTCCTTTCTTTCCGATAGCGCTGACGCTCACATCTATGGTGTCCGACTGCATTTCCTTGATGAGCTTGAAGGCAGCCTTCATTATATTGGTATTAAAGGCGCCGCAGAGACCCTTGTCGCCGGTAAGCGCCAGCACCTCAATCCTTTTCCTTGGCCTTATTTCGAGCAACGGATGCCCTGTCTCGACAGTCTTTGCGAGGGATGTAAGAACCGAGTTCATCTTATCGGCATAAGGGCGAAGTTCGAGTATCCTTGTCTGGGCCTTTCTGAACTTGGCTGCCGCAACCATTTTCATGGCCTTGGTAATCTGTTTTGTGCTCTTGACAGAGCCTATTCTCTTTCGTATCTCTTTTAACCCCGGCATTATCTACCCCTTATATAGCATATAGCCTTAAATTACAAATCCCTTCTTGAATTCTGCGATCGCTGCGCTGAGTTTTTCTTTCAAGGTGTCGTCTATTGCTTTTTTCTCACGCAGTTCGTTTCTCACATCGGCCTTTTTATCCTTTATAAAGGCGAAGAACTCAGCCTCAAATCTCTTAAGCGCTTCTACAGGTATGTCATCGAGATGTCCCTGAGAACCGGCAAATATTAAGGCTACCTGATCTTCGACCGGAAGCGGAACATACTGGTCCTGCTTCAGTATCTCGACCATCCTCCTGCCTCTTTCGATCTGCGCGAGTGTCGATTTATCGAGATCGGAGCCGAACTGCGCGAATGCAGCGAGTTCCCTGAACTGCGCGAGGTCGAGCCTCAGCGTTCCCGCAACCTGCTTCATTGCCTTTGTCTGCGCCGCGCCGCCGACACGGCTGACCGAAAGACCGACGTTAACCGCCGGCCTGATGCCGGCATAAAAAAGGTCGGGTTCGAGATATATCTGTCCGTCCGTGATCGATATAACGTTTGTAGGAATATACGCGGAAACGTCACCCGCCTGTGTTTCGATTATCGGCAATGCGGTCAATGAACCGCCGCCGAGTTCGTCGCTCAATTTTGCGGCCCTTTCGAGCAGCCTCGAGTGGAGATAAAAAACATCGCCCGGGAATGCCTCACGTCCGGGAGGACGCCTCAAAAGCAGCGAGAGCTGCCTATATGCTGTAGACTGCTTGCTCAAGTCATCATATATTATCAATGCGTGTTTCCCACTGTCCCTGAAATATTCTCCGATTGCGCAGCCTGTATAAGGCGCTATATACTGAAGCGGCGCCGGCTCGCTGGCCGTCGCTGAAACAATAATGGTGTGATCCATTGCTCCGTGCTCCTCAAGGGTCTTGACGACACGGGCGACGGACGCCCTCTTCTGGCCTACCGCAACATATATGCAAATAACGCCGCTGCCTTTCTGGTTAATGATCGCGTCAATAGCTATTGCAGTCTTTCATGTCTGGCGTTCGCCTATTATAAGCTCTCTCTGCCCCCTCCCGACAGGGATCATTGCGTCTATTGCCTTTACTCCCGTCTGCAAAGGCTCTCTAACAGGCTGCCTGTCGACAATGCCAGGAGCGACAACATCGACTATCCTGCTTGCTTTGGCATTGATCGGCCCCTTGCCGTCGATAGGCTGGCCGATGGCGTTAATAACCCTGCCTACCATCTCTTCTCCGGCGGGAACGGACATAATCTTTCCGGTCCGCTTTACGACGTCGCCCTCTTTGATTAAGGTGTCCTCTCCGAAAAGAACCGCGCCGACCATATCTTCTTCGAGGTTAAGGGCCATTCCGAATACGCCGTTGGGGAACTCAAGAAGCTCCGATGCCATGCAGTTATCAAGGCCGTAGACCCTCGAAATACCGTCGCCGACATTGGTAACTATGCCGACCTCGCTGACATCGACGCGCTTTTCGAAATCGGCTATTTGTTTTTTCAGATACTCGCTGATCTCTTCCACTTTGATTTCCATTCGATCACCCCTTTATAAGCTTATCTCTCAAAAGCCCTAACTGGCCTTTTATGCTGCTGTCATACATTGTGCTGCCGACCTTTATGCGGACACCTCCGAGGAGGGCCGGGTCTATCATAAATTCTATATCGATATCTTTTCCTGTAAGCCCTTTTAAAGAGCTTTTAAGCTCCTCTTCGTAATCCCTGCTTACCTGAACAGGCGACGTCACAACCGCCCTTGCCCTTTTCTTCATATCGAGATATGCGGCAACGATGGCTCCCACGATCTCGGGCATTGCGCTGATTGCCTTTATTGCCGCAAGATACTGGAGATACTTAACGGTCTTATCAGACATCTTAAGCTTCTGCCCCAAATAACCGATAATCTGTTTGTTTTCCGTTTCGCTGAAGATCGGACCGGTCATGAGGTTTTTAAACTTTTTGTCCTTTTCCATCAGGCTGGAGACGGCGCTTAACTGTTCTATTGCCTGAGGCACTTCTCCCGGATCTACCGTGTTTAAAAACTGCTTAGCGTATCTTTTTGCACCCTTTGCTTTTTTCAATTTCGTCCCTCTATCAATTTAAGAGATTCTTTCAGGAGTCTCTCCTGATCTTCCTTCGTCATCTTAGCCTTTATCCTTTCCTCGGCAAGCTGCATTGCAGTCTCGACTGCCTCCGCCTTAATAGCCTCTTTTGCCATTTTTACTTCAAAGTCGATATTTGTCTTGGCCTGCTCCAATATCTTGACCTTCAGCTTCTCTCCTTCCTCGATAAGCCTTTCCTTTTCTCTTTCGCCGGAGCCTTTTGCAGAAGAAATAATTTCCTCAATTTCCTTGTCTTTGACCTTAAGCCTTTCCTCGACCTCCGCAAGGGCCTTTAATGCGAGCGCCTTTGCCTCCTGCGCTTCTTTAATGCTCTTTTCGATCAATTCCTTCCGCTGCTGGAGATAACCCTTGAGCGGCTTGGCTACGAATTTGACGAGCAGCAATACAAGCACTGCGAAATTGACTATCCTCCATACCCACTCCATTAACGAACCGCCTTGCTCACCGCCGGATGCGAAGGCGGAAGAACTCTGCAATACAAGCAGCAGGATGCAGATTGCCGGGCTGATAGAAATTATCTTATTTGAAATTTGAAATTTGAAATTTGAAATCTTTCTCATGCCTTCACCAGTTTGTTGACTATTTCTTCGGAAAATTTTTCGATATCCGCCTTCAAAGCGGAACGCGCCTTCCCTGCCTCTGCCTGAAGCTCCTTCCTCGCGCTTTCGATCATCGCCACAGCTTCCGCCTCAGACCTGGAAAGAGTTTCTTTTTGCCTCGCGAGGCCCTCTTCGCGCAGCGATCCGAATGTCTCCTTCGCCCTGCCTCTTGCGGAAGAAAGCTCTGCGCTCATCTCAGCGAGGGCATGTTCTTTTTTCGAGGAAAGCGATTTTGCTTCTTCTATGGCGCCGCTTGTAGCGGCTTCTCTTTCTTTGAATACCTTTGCGAGGGGTTTAAAAAGGAGCGCGCTCAGCGCAAAAAACAGGATAAGAAAATTTGCGAGAAGAACAAAAAACCACTGATTGAATTCTAACATAACTTACCACCCCGAGCCTTGGTATTATTTAAAAAAGATTGATGTGAACATTACCACACGTGTTTTTATTTGTCAAGAATTTGGGCGATTATAATTTTTTATAAAGTTATTATCGCAATAATTATCTGCTTTTCAATTCTTTTACGCATTCAATTATCAATTCCGAAGCGCCCTGAATTTCATCCGGAGTATTGTCTTTGCCCACGCTCAGTCTGATCGACGAAAGCGCATCCTCGTCGGATAATCCCATCGCCTTTAAGACCGGCGAAGGTTTGCAAGTTCCGGAGTGACACGCTGAGCCGGTAGAAAAGGCAACGCTGTCTTTCAACTTTTCGACGAGATCATTTCCTATAACACCACTTGTAGAAACATTCAGCGTATTCGGCAGCCTCGATGTCTTATGTCCATTCAGTTTTATATCGAGCTTATTCCCCAGCAGAGAAAAAAGCATGTCCCTGAGTTTAAGCGCATAGTCATATCGAAAAGACATATTACGCCCTGCTGTTTCGCATGCCTTTCCGAGGCCTGCAATTCCTATGACACTTTCCGTTCCGGGCCGTATGCCCCTCTCATGCCCGGCGCCGAACATCAACGGCAGCAAGTCAACTCCGTTCCTCATGTATAACGCGCCGATTCCTTTAGGCCCGTAAAATTTATGCGCTACTACGGTCAGCATATCAGTCATTAAACCGGGAATTCGGACTTCCATTTTTCCGATACTCTGCGCGGCGTCGGAATGAAAAGTTATATCGTACTCATGCGCAATATGTCCTATTTCCTTAACCGGCTGAAGCACGCCCGTTTCATTGTTCGAGTGCATAACTGTTATGAGAAATGTATCTCTCCTTATCGCCTTCTTCACATCATCCGGAGAAACCTGACCGTTTGAATCTACAGGAAGATACGTGGCCTCGAATCCTTTTGTTTCAAGCCACTTCACAGGATTTAAAACAGCAGGGTGTTCGATAACGGATGTTATTATGTGCCCCCTTTGATGTTTATACGCCGTGCCGATAATCGCTAAATTATTAGATTCTGTCCCGCCGGATGTGAAGATTATTTCCGACGTATCCGCTCCAATCAAATCCGCAACCTGCCTTCGCGCATTATCCACGGCAGCCTTTGCGGCCCTGCCTATGCTGTGCCCGCTCGACGGGTTGCCGAACAGCGGAAAGGCATCAATCATCGCATTCTTTACTTCCTCATCGATAGGC
>JACREW010000084.1 GCA_016212685.1 Nitrospirota bacterium | reverse complement strand
GGGAGGCAGGGAGGGGTTATGGGACAGTCCCCTCTACTTCATAATTATCTATCCGTCACTCCAACGGTAAAAACATCCTGAATGTGCTGCCCTCGCCTTCCCTGCTTTCAACGCTCACATTCCCGCCGTGCCCCATAGCTATCTTTTGAACAAGCGCAAGGCCTATTCCGGCGCCCCTTTCCTTAGTCGTATAAAACGGCATGAATATCTTATCGATATCCGTTTCCGCTATGCCTTTTACGTTATCTTTAATAAAAATAAATACGCCGTCCTTACCGGAAGAACTGCCCCTCTCTATATTTATCCATACCTTTTTCAATGCCGGGTCTCCGGCATCGAGGGCGTTGCGGATAAGATTCTTCAATGCCTGTTTCAAAAGGGTTTCATCGGCCCTAACGACTAAGTTCTCTCCTGATGGGAAATCTATACCGTGAGCAGCTTCATCCGTTTCCTGAATAATATCTTTTATAGAATTAGTGAGGTTTACATCGGTTTTTTTTATAGACCCGGGCTTTGAGAACTGAAGCAGTTCTTCCATGACAAGATTCATTTCCTCTATCTCCCTGAGAATACCGCGAGCAATTTCCTTTCTGCTGTCGGAATCTTCAAAACTCTTTGAAAGGAGCTTGGCGTATCCGGCGATCACGCCCATCGGATTTCTGAATTCGTGGGCTATTCCGGCGGAAACCTCTCCGAGAGCGGCAAGCCTCTCTTTAATAATTAACTGCTCCTTAAGGGATTGTATCTCGCTGCCCAACGCATGAAATGCGCCGATAACGGAATCCGTCTCGGTAGTTCTTTCTTTTGTTGAATCTTTCTTTCGGATAAGGCGGGGCAAAAATACCAATACCGCAAGAAGCAGTATCAGAAATACCGAAGCCGATAAAAAAATTAAAAGCGTATCGGGATAGGCTTTCATTGCCTCTGTCGAAGGGCATCAATGCTGACCATCTATAAGTTTGATAAGCCTGTCAGCAGGCATTTTACCGGAATATATCTTCCCGTCCGGCATGATTAAAGCCGGCGTGCCGCTAATGCCGAGCGATCTGGCGAAGGCTGCATTGGCCACCACCTCTTTTTGATCGCAATCTTTTGTAATATTGCCGTTAAATTCGGTTCGCATTTTTGCGTACTTGTCGCAGGCGACGTCGCCTATTTTATCCGGCTTTGTTCCGACAATAGGAAAAAGCTTGACATAAAATACTATATCTTTTCTTTTTTCAAGCGCCTTCTTCATCTCCAGATGAAGTTCCTTGCAGTGCGGTCAATCGGGGTCGGAGAATACAATCACCTTCTTCGGCGCATTAGCCTTCCCCATTATAAAAGGCGTTTCAAGCGATATTTTGGAAAAATCCGTTTTCCCGATGGGTATCTTCTGTATGCTTTCTGCGGTTTTATTCGAGCCCGAACTAACCTCGATTATCGGCCCCGGAACGATATATTTTTTCGAAAAATCAACATAAAGGACGCCCCTTTTACCCCTGTCGTCTAAGGATATTTCCCAGAGGCTTTTTACCGGACTCAACTGGATATCGAGGATCTTTACATGAGACAGCTCTTTTATCTTTTTCAAAATGGCGTTGGCTTCCTGATTGCTTAAAGAATGGCACTTTTTGCAATCCCCCTCACAGCCGCCGGTGCTGAAGGCATACGCTGCATTCTCCGCTCTAAACGAGCCATAGGCAAAAAACAGGAATACAAGACACAACAAAAACACCGCAACTCTTTTCATCTTAATTTTATTCTCCTATTTGAATTTTATTCTGCTCGATTATTTTATTTATACTAACCAACATTTTCTTGGAATTTCAAGTTATTTTTTGTTATAATCTTCCGCAATGGAAGAGATGGAAGCATCCTATGACAATCATCTCCGAAAGGCAGCCCTCGAGGCGGTTCTGTTCGTGGCCGGAGAGCCTGTTACATTAAGCGCTCTCGTAAAGGCAACTGAAATAAGCGAACATGAGATCAAACGCCTAATGGCTGAATTAATATCGGAGTATAAGGAAAGGAATTCCGGTGTTATTATTGCGGAGATCGCGGACGGGTATCAGATGGTCACCAATCCGGACTTTTCGTTGTTCGTAAAAAAGTTCAAAAACATAAATCAGACAAATAAGCTGTCGCCGCCGGCTCTCGAAACACTGGCGATCGTAGCGTACAAGCAACCCATAACCAAACTCGAGATAGACCAGTTGAGAGGAGTCAATTCCGACGGGGCAGTAAAGAGCCTGCTTGACAAGCGGCTCATTAAAATTATCGGAAAGAAAGAGACGCCGGGAAGACCGTTTCTTTACGGCACTACAAAGGAATTTTTGCAGTACTTCGGCCTTAAGAATTTAAGCGACTTGCCGCCGATTAACGACTTTTTAAAAGATGAAGCGGCATAATTTGAATTTAAACTGGAGGAGGAATTAATGAAAAGAATATTCGCATTCATAACGCTATTCCTTTTCTTGACTTCTGCTGCATATGCAGGCACGACCTATACCGTTAAAAACGGCGATTCCTTATATAAAATCTCTAAAAAATTCGATGTTCCCGAATCCGAATTAAAGCGGATCAATGCTCTCAAAACCAATAAACTGAGGGTCGGACAGAAAATACGGATAAAAAATGCCGACAGGAAACTTGCCCGTAAGAATCTCTTGAAGGACAAATCGCAGGAAGATATAGAAAAAACATATACCGTTAAAAAAGGAGATACCATCTATCGTATAGCAAAACGATTCGATATAAGCGTAGAAGAACTAAAGGAACTGAACGAGCTGAGAAACAATTCCCTAAAAGTAGGACAAACGCTTATTATTTCGGAAAAAACGGAGGAACCCGTTGAGCCGGAGGATATAATAAAGTCGATTCAGGTGCAATATGACAGAAAGGCCGCTCCTGTCATAACATCTATGCGCATCGAAGAGGTCAAAGAACTTTCGGATTCGAAAGACCTGTCTAAAATGAGCATAAAGGATCGGCTCATGCTCTTTGCAAAAAAAATGTTGCACCTGCCTTATAAGTTCGGAGGAAACGGCGTCATAGGACTCGACTGTTCCGCGTATGTGCAAAAGGTATACGGAATTACAGGCATAACCATACCGCGAAGCGCAAGGGAACAGTTCCGGGTGGGAGAGCCTGTCGACAAGGAAGAGCTTTCGATAGGAGACCTCGTGTTCTTCAGAACAT
>JACREW010000077.1 GCA_016212685.1 Nitrospirota bacterium | reverse complement strand
TACTCCAGCACCTCGGTAACTACACCGGCTCCCACAGTTCTTCCGCCCTCTCTTATCGCAAACCTCAGTTCCTTCTCCATCGCTATCGGCGCTATGAGTTCCACTGTTATGGTTACGTTGTCTCCGGGCATTACCATTTCCACTCCTTCAGGCAGCTTCGCTACTCCTGTTACGTCGGTTGTCCTGAAGTAAAACTGCGGCCGGTATCCGTTGAAAAACGGCGTGTGCCTTCCTCCTTCTTCTTTGGTCAATACGTATGCTTCTGCCTTAAATTTTGTATGCGGGGTTATGCTGCCGGGTTTGGCCAATACCATTCCTCTTTCTACGTCTTCTTTGCCTATTCCTCTTAACAGCACTCCTATGTTGTCTCCGGCCCTTCCTTCGTCAAGGAGTTTCCTGAACATTTCGACTCCGGTGGCTACGGTCTTCCTGGTTTCTCTCAGTCCTACTATTTCTACTTCTTCTCCTACTTTTACGATTCCTCTCTCTACTCTTCCGGTTACGACTGTGCCCCTTCCGGATATGGTAAAGACGTCTTCTATGGGCATGATGTAGGGTTTGTCTATCGGCCTTTCAGGCGTAGGTATGTAGCTGTCTACGGCTGCCGTGAGTTCGTGTATGCATTTGTATTCTTCTGCGTCAAAGTCGTTGCTGCCGCTTTCCATGGCTTTCAAGGCGCTTCCTTTGACTATGGGTATGTCGTTGCCGGGAAATCCATATTTGCTCAAGAGTTCTCTTACTTCCAGTTCTACTAAATCAAGTAACTCGGGGTCGTCTACCATGTCTACTTTGTTCATGAATACTACTACATAAGGCACTCCTACCTGTCTGGCAAGGAGTATGTGTTCTCTGGTCTGCGGCATGGGGCCGTCTGCCGCGCTTACTACTAATATGGCTCCGTCCATCTGCGCTGCTCCGGTTATCATGTTCTTTACGTAGTCGGCATGGCCAGGGCAGTCTACGTGCGCGTAATGCCGGTTCTCTGTCTCATACTCTACGTGCGCTGTGGCTATGGTTATTCCTCTGGCCCTCTCTTCAGGCGCGTTGTCTATCTGGTCGTATGCACGGTACTGCGCCATCCCCTTTATCGCCAATACTTTCGTTATCGCCGCTGTTAATGTCGTTTTGCCGTGGTCGACATGCCCTATCGTTCCTACGTTTACGTGAGGCTTCGTCCTCTCAAATTTTGCCTTGGCCATATCTCCTCCTTAAATTCTTACAACTCCTTGATTAAAATCTATTCTCCCTTGGCCTTTGCCACAATACCTTCCATTATATTCCTCGGAACATCCTCATAATGAGAAAACTGCATTGTATAGTTAGCCCTTCCCTGCGTCTTTGACCTAAGGTCGGTCGCATATCCGAACATTTCCGCGAGGGGGACCATCGACTTTATTACCTGAGCGCTTCCTCTCTTTTCCATAGATTGGATCTTGCCGCGTCTCGAATTTAAATCGCCGATAACGTCGCCCATGTACTCTTCGGGCGTTACGACCTCAACCGCCATAATAGGTTCGAGCAGTGCGAGTTGCGCCTTCTTTACTCCTTCCTTAAAGGCCATCGAACCCGCAATCTTGAAGGCCATTTCAGAGGAGTCGACCTCATGATACGAGCCGTCAAAAAGGGTTGCCTTTACATCAACAATAGGGTAACCTGCAAGCACACCGCCTTCCATAGCCTCTTTAATGCCTTTTTCGACTGCCGGCACATACTCCCTCGGGATAGAGCCTCCAACTATTTTATTTACGAATTCAAAACCCTTTCCTCTCTCCACAGGCTCTACATCTATCCATACATGACCGTATTGACCACGGCCTCCGGACTGTCTTACAAATTTGCCTTCAACCTTTGCCGCACCCTTTATTGTCTCTTTATATGCAACCTGCGGCCTTCCGACATTTGCTCCGACCTTGAATTCTCTCAGCAGCCTGTCTACAATTATTTCGAGATGAAGTTCGCCCATTCCGGATATTATTGTCTGGCCCGTATCTTCATCAAAAGAGACCCTAAACGACGGATCTTCCTGTGCAAGCTTTGCCAGTGAAACGGATAATCTTTCCTGATCCACTTTTGTCTTAGGTTCGATGGCTACAGCTATAACAGGCTCGGGGAATTCCATCGCCTCGAGGATTACAGGAGCGCTCTCATCACAGAGAGTGTCCCCGGTCAATGTGCTTTTCAGCCCGACTATTGCAGCTATGTCTCCGGCCCTTACTTCCTTTATATCTTCACGCTTGTTGGCATGCATCCTCAAAAGCCTGCCGATCCTTTCTCTCGTGTCCTTCGTGGAATTATATATGTAGGACCCGGCGCTCAACACGCCTGAATAAACCCTGATAAATGTAAGCTGACCTACAAACGGGTCTGTCATTATCTTAAAGGCGAGGGCCGCGAAAGGTTCTTCATCCGACGCCCTCCTCTCCACCTCAACACCGTCAAGCGGCCTTACGCCTTTCACCGGAGGTATATCGAGGGGGGAAGGAAGATAATCGACTATGCCGTCGAGGAGCAACTGGACTCCTTTATTCTTAAAGGCAGATCCGCACAGAACAGGCGTAAACTTCATTTCCACGACGCCCCTGCGGAGCGCTCTTTTTATCTCATCTGCCGATATCGCCTCTCCGGATAGGTATTTTCCCATTATATCTTCATCGACATCGGCAACCGCCTCCAACAATTTTTCCCTGTATTCTTTGGCCTTAGGTATGTATTCTTCAGGGATATCGGCCTCGACATATTTTGCGCCGAGGGTCTCGTCATCAAAAAAGAACGCCCGCATGACCACAAGGTCTATAGATCCCCTTAATTTATCTTCGCTTCCTATCGGTATCTGAACCAGAACAGGCTGTGCGCCGAGCTTTTCGACCATTGTATCAACCGCCATAAAAAAGTCTGCGCCGACCATGTCCATCTTATTCATAAAGGCTATTCTCGGCACTTCATACTTATTGGCCTGTCTCCAGACAGTCTCAGACTGGGGCTCGACGCCCGCAACCGCATCGAATACCGCAACCGCCCCGTCAAGCACTCTCAATGAGCGCTCGACCTCGATAGTAAAATCGACATGCCCGGGAGTATCGATAATATTTATTATATGGTCTTTCCACGAGCATGTTGTTGCGGCGGACGTAATGGTGATTCCCCTCTCCTGCTCCTGAACCATCCAGTCCATAACTGCCGTTCCTTCGTGGACCTCGCCTATCTTATAGGTAACGCCCGTATAATAAAGTATCCTTTCGGTAGTCGTGGTCTTACCGGCATCGATATGAGCCATAATACCGATATTTCTTGTCTTATCTAATGGAAATCTGGACATCAGAACTAAATCTCCTTATTACCACCTGTAGTGAGCAAAAGCCCTGTTGGCCTCTGCCATTCTGTGGGTATCTTCCTTTTTCTTTATGGAACTGCCTGTATTGTTATATGCATCTAAAAGCTCTCCCGCAAGTCTCTCGCGCATCGTCTTTTCCTTGCGGCCTCTCGCATATGAAACAATCCATCTCAAAGCGAGGGCTATCTTCCTGTGAGGCCTTACTTCCATGGGGATCTGATATGTGGCGCCGCCGACCCTTCTCGGTTTCACCTCAAGAATCGGTTTGACGTTTTCCACCGCCGTCTTAAACACCTTAAGCGAATCGGCTCCCGTCTTTTCCTTAAGAATATCCAGCGCGCCGTAACATATCCTTTCGGCGGTCGATTTTTTCCCATCCTTAAAAATAACGCTGACGAACCTGCTCACCAGCTTGCTGTTGAATTTAGGATCGGGTAATATCTCTCTTTTTTCTGATTCTCTTCTTCTTGCCATCTTGATTGCTCCGAATATATTTTGCTATTTAGGTCTCTTAGCGCCGTATTTGGATCGTCCCTGTCTCCTGTTGGCCACGCCTGCGCAATCCAGGGCGCCTCTCAGGATGTGATACCTAACGCCGGGAAGGTCTTTAACCCTTCCGCCTCTTATTAATACTATCGAATGCTCCTGAAGATTATGCCCCACGCCGGGAATGTACGCGGTAACTTCCATGCCGTTGGTCAGCCTCACCCTTGCAACCTTCCTTAATGCCGAGTTCGGCTTTTTAGGCGTAGTAGTATACACCCTGACGCACACGCCGCGTTTCTGCGGGCAGTTTTTAAGAGCGGGACTTTTTGTCTTCCTCTCTGCCTTCTTACGTCCGTTTTTAATCAGTTGTGCAATCGTCGGCACGTTTCCTCCAAAACTTACAAAACATGGTTAATTACCTCAAAAGTTTCCGAATCTATATCGAATTCGGCGGAAAACCCGTTAAGCTTACCAGAGACTTTAGTTTTTGTCAAGTCATTAAGTATGCCTTTTTACCTAAAAACCCGATAAGCCGGGAAAGATAAATATAGCATATCGAACATAAGAAAATAAAGTGGAAATTTTTATGGCGAATTTTTATGGCGGCG
>JACREW010000078.1 GCA_016212685.1 Nitrospirota bacterium | reverse complement strand
TAAAGGGAAGAGATGATCTTGCGATTCTCGGCTAGAGATTCAATAATATGATAGAAAGAATAAAGCAGGCAAACGAAGAGTTGAAAAAGACCCATGAGAAGATGGTGCAGTCCGAAAAGCTTGCATCAATGGGAATATTAGCAGCAGGAGTTGCCCATGAGATAAATAATCCGCTCGGAGCGCTTTTTAACTGCCACTATTTTTTGAAACAGAATGGCGGCGATCCTGTTTTAAGGGAGAAATATCTGGGCATTATCGGAGAGGGATTGGAGAGGATAGAGAACATAGTGAGCAAACTTTTATGGACTTCAAGAAAAGGCGAGCACAAGCCTATTGTTATTAACATTAAAGATTATGTAAGAGAGGCTTATTCCCTTGTTGAGTATAAGGTCAAAAAAGACAATATCCGGTTTATTAATGAAATAAGCGACGGCCTCAGTATTTTTATTGACCCGCATGATTTTCATCAGATAATCCTTAATCTCTTCATAAACGCTATTCATGCAATGAAGGATGGAGGAATTCTGAAGGTTAGAGGTTACGGGAAGGATTCGAAGATCAAAATAGATATAATGGACACAGGCATTGGCATTGCCCATGAACATCTCGGTAAAATATTCGATCCGTTTTTTACAACGAAACCTCCAGGAGAGGGAACGGGTCTCGGCCTCTGGCTGAGTTATGAGATAATCAGGAATTATAACGGTGAAATCCTCGTCGAAAGCGAGGTGGGAAAGGGCAGCACATTTGTAATGAGTTTCCCGGTAGATGCAAAATTAACCCCTCTCCCTAACCCTCTCCCGCAAGGGGAGAGGGTTAACGCCCCCCATCCCCCTCTTAAATTAAGAGGGGGCGAGGGGGAGTTAAGTTTTCCCCGCCCTTGATGGGAGGGGATGAAGGGGAGGGTGAAAGAGGCATTTTCAAGGTGAAAGAAACCATTCTCTTAATCGAAGACGAGAAACTGATGAGGGTAACCCTCGAGGACGCCCTCAAATCCGCAGGCTATGAAGTCATTTCATTCGAGACTGGGACAGAGGCATTGCAGGAGATGAAGAAAAACTCATTCGACCTCGTGATCACCGACGTCAGGCTGCCGGATATAGACGGACTCAGCATTCTCAGCGAGATAACACGGGCGAACGACGCGCAGGTAATCGTAATGACCGCCTTCGGCACCATAAAAGACGCAGTCGAGGCCATGAGGCTCGGCGCGTTCGATTATATAACAAAGCCCTTTTCTCTGGACGAATTCCTGCTGCTCATAGAACGGGCGCTCGACGTAAAAAGGCTGAGGGAAGAAAACATCAGGCTTAAAAAGGATCTTGGAAGGTGTTACTGTTTCCCTAATATAATCGGCGAGAGCCAGGAAATGAAGAAGGTTTTTTCGCTCACGGAAAAGGTTTCGGCGTCGGATTCCACGGTTCTTATAATGGGGGAAAGCGGCACAGGGAAAGAGCTAATAGCAACAACAATTCACTATCAGAGTATAAGAAAAGACAAGCCTTTAATTAAAGTCAACTGCGCCGCGCTGCCGGAGGGGCTCATAGAGAGCGAACTGTTCGGGCATGAGAAGGGGGCGTTTACCGGCGCCATACGCAGGAAGCCCGGCAGGTTCGAACTCGCTGACGGCGGAACTATTTTTTTAGATGAGATCGGAGACCTGCCGCATTCGACACAATCGAAAATATTAAGGGTGATTCAGGAAAGGACATTCGAACGGGTGGGAGGAACGGAAACCCTCGGCGCGGACGTGCGCATAATAGCGGCAACGAACAAGAACCTCGAAGAAGAGGTAAAGAAAGGGCGTTTCAGGGACGACCTGTATTACCGGCTTAACGTAATACCCGTAACCCTGCCTTCTTTAAGAGACCGCAGGGAAGACATCCCGTATCTTATCGATTTTTTCCTCTCGAAGTGCGGAAGCAAGCTGTCGAGGAATATGCGTTTCTCGAAAGAGGCGTTGGATTATCTGCTACAGTATGATTACCCCGGCAATGTCAGGGAACTCGAAAACATTATCGAACGGTGCGCGACGCTTTCTGCATCCGACATAATCGGGAAGGATGATCTGCCTTCTTTTATCTTTAAGAGGCCCGACGACGCGCGACGCCTTTCCCTTTCCAATGTGGCGGCAGAGGCCGAAAAGGAATATATTATCAGAATACTTAAGGCCACGAACGGCAATAAGACAAGGGCAGCCGGGATGCTCGGCATAAGCAGAAAGACCCTATGGGAGAAGATGAACATCTACGGAATCGGGTAATTCTTGATATTTTTCATATAAAACATTTATCCTTGAATAAACATATCTTATATACCGTATTGCCGAAAGGAGGGTGAGGCAATGAGCATTAGAGACCTGTCTTTAAAATGGAAAGTAGCCGTTCCTATGATAATCATGGTAGCGGCCGGAATCATAATTACCGTTTTTGTGACGACAATCAACACTAAACGTATCGTAATAGCCGAAGTCCGGCATTCGACCCTTGAGGGCTATAGGGACACTATATTGAATACCCTTACCACAATGATGCTGACAGGCAATATCAAGGATGCAAAGGGGCCCTTCTTAGAACAGATGACGCATATAGTCGACGTAAGGATTATAAGGACGGATGCCCTCGATAAAGATTACGGAAAGGGCGCAGAGAACGAATATGCAAAAGATGACATCGAGAAAGCGGTGATAGAAAAAGGCAGCGAGCGGATAGTTGTTGAAGGCGAACACATCAGGGGCGTGTACCCGTATATAGCGAAGTCGAACTTCATGGGCAAGAACTGTCTTTCCTGCCACAACGTGAAAGAAGGAACTGTTTTAGGCGCCATAAGCATAAAAGTGCCTCTCACAGAGTCTTTAGGCATGATAAGGAACTCGCGCAACCTCTATTTTGGTCTCGGACTGATGGGCATACTATCTGTTGCGGCGGGTATAACCTTGCTGGTAGGGACGGCGCTTAAACCGTTATTCACGCTTAAAAAAAGAGTGGATGAAATAACCAACGGGGATTTGAGGGTAAGCATAGAAGCGGAGAACAAAGACGAGATAGGCATGCTCGCCGGAGATATGAACAGGATGGTCCAGTCATTCGGTAATATGATAAACAACATACTCGGCTCATCCAACAATGTAGTATCGTCGGTGGACATTTTAAGGGAAAGGTCGCAAAAAACCGCTGATGGGGCGCGGAACCAGTCGGGTCAGGCGCATCAGATAGCTACTGCGGCCGAGGAGATGAGCCAGACAATAACGGACATAGCAAAAAATGCGTCTGTAGCATCCGAGACATCGGCGGATGCAATGGATATAGCAGACAGCGGGAAAAAGGTTACAGATATAACGGTTGCAACGGTAAATAATGTTTACACATCGACGATAGAGCTTTCTACGATGGTCGAAAAGCTCAATAAGCGCGCTTCCGAGATAGGGGATATAGTAACCGTTATTAAGGACATAGCCGACCAGACAAACCTCCTTGCGCTGAACGCCGCCATTGAAGCGGCGAGGGCGGGAGAGCAGGGAAGGGGTTTTGCGGTTGTCGCGGACGAGGTAAGGAAGCTTGCGGAAAGAACTATTAAGGCTACCGCCGAAATATCTGATAAGATACACGCCATTCAGTCGGAATCAGTTCAGACGACAAAGTCTATGGGAGAGGCGTCGAAAGAGGTTACAAAGGCAACAGGGCATATAAGAAATCTCAGCAATGTGCTGGATACCATAGTCGAATCCGTCCAGAAGGTGCGTGATCAGATAACCCAGATAGCTACCGCCGTTGACCAGCAATCCGCCGCTTCCGAAGAAGTCGCGAACAACATAGAAAAGACTTCGGCCATATCGAAGGATATGGAGAGGATGTCGGAGGATGTAATGAAACAGGTAAACGCGTTGGCTAATATCTCAACGGAACTAAGGAATTCGACGGCAGGGTTTAAGATTACCCCATGACCTACGAACAGAGCGAAATAAAGGAGCGGCTGCAGTGGCTGATCAAACTCAGGTGGACCGGGTGCGTAAGCGTATTAGTAGTTACGCATTTGGTGCGCGAGATAGCCGGACTGACCTTTTCGTTGATACCGGTTTACATCATACTCGGGCTTGTCGCAATATACAACACCTATTTTCAACTAAAGCTTAAGGCACAGACAAAGGACTTGCAGAAAAACGCAATAGAGCAGATAAGCCTCGACTTTTTAGTATTAGCCGGGGCAATATACTTTTCAGGCGGCTGCGACAGCCCCTTTTTATACTACTATATATTTCATATAGTCATCAGCGGCATACTTCTGCCGAGCATCTGGACATACCGGTTTGCCGTATTAGCCATAGTGCTTCCTACATCCATAGTCGGATTGAAGCACTTCGGAATACTGCCCCATTTTACAATATTCAGGAACGAACCCATGTTATTTTCCGACCTATCGGTCATAGCGGCATACGGCGGAGTGTTTGCCAGCACCCTGCTATTGACGGCCTACTTCATAACATATCTATCCGACAAGCTATACAAGAAACAGGAAGAGATAAGGAGACTATACATCTTATCAGAGAAACTTCGCTCCTCAATAGTCATAAGCGACGTCATAGAGACGGTGAAAGAAGAGTTGCAGACTCTCTCCGACAGCAAAAATATAAAATACATCCCCCTTAACAAAAGCAAATTAGCCCTTGTAGCCGATAGCTCATCGTTTATAGCTCAAGGCGATAAACAATGGCCGGCAGCCATGAACCATGAGCTGATTATCCCCCTTGCCGATAAAAACGCATTCACCGACACATTATTATCCTGCGAAGCCCACATCCTTGAAATCACAGGCATCACCTCCGAATACGAATACAGGGTGATCAAAAAATTGGACAACCCTAAAGAAATAGCAGTTCTGCCTCTGCGGGGGGCATTTACCGCAAAATGCTATGAATTCTTCCATTGTCCGGATGACATTGACTGCGCCGCCTATGGCTCTGAAGACAGGAGGTGCTGGCACATATCCGGAACGCATTGTCACGGCCGGATAATGAGGAACATAACGGAGAAACTCAAAGAATGCCTTGATTGCGATATGTTCGTGCCTGTGGGCATATTCGTCATGGACACGACCAGAAAGTCAAAACTGCAATCCATGATCGACATCGACGCCTGCATGAGACTGATTGACGCTGCAAGCCTTGCCGTATCCAACGCCAAACTCTATGAAAAAACCCTCGAACTATCGGAGATAGACGGCCTCACTCTTGTAAAAAACAGACGGACATTGCTGAAACAACTCAATGCCGAAATACAGAGGGCGCATAGATACAAAAAGAACTTCGGGCTAATGATGCTGGACGTAGACCACTTCAAACAGTATAACGACACTAACGGCCACTTTCAGGGGGACATACTTTTGAAAATGATAGCGGATATGATAAGCGACAACCTCAGAGATACAGATGCGGTAGGCAGGTACGGCGGCGAAGAATTCATCGTATTGCTTCCCGAGACAGATAAAGAAGAAACTATCACGATAGCCGAGAGGATAAGGTGCGGAGCGGATGGCCACAAATTTCCGAGGGCGGAAGCACAGCCTGGCGGAAAGATAACGATAAGCATAGGGGTTTCCATGTATCCCGAAGACGGAGACACGTTTGAGAAGATAATACGCGCTGCGGATGACGCCCTGTATGCGGCTAAAAATACCGGAAGAAACAGGGTTATAGCGGCAAATATGCCGGAGGCGTTGATATAAAACTTGATGAAAGAGGCGATTATTAAGATGTCCGAAAAGATAGGCGAAAATATCCTTAATATTCTTGAAAGGATACCTGTTCTCAGGAAACTGGTAAGCACGCAGTTCCGTTTAAGATCATTCGTCTGCGTCGCGGTTTTGATAGCGTCGTACATAAGCTTTAATGCAACGTATCTTATTGTATCATCTCTTTACCAGTATTCTTTTATTAAGAATGCCGATGAGGTCTCCGATGCCGTGTCGCAGCAGATATTCAACTCTATGGTCCGGCTCATGGAAGAGGGTTGGACAAGGGATGAACTCGATGTGTTCCTCGAATCTGTAAAAGGCGCAAACAGCCGGCTTCCTTTTAAGGTTGAAGTGTATAGGGGCGAGGCTGTAGAAAGGGATTACGGCAAGATAAAACAGCCCGAGATGGACATGAATATCAGGGATGCATTCCGGACTGGCGATGCCGTTGTTTATAAGGCCGACCCCATTGTTATAAACATTTACCCTATTAAGGCGGAGGGCAGGTGCCTGAAGTGCCATGTCCGTGCCGGAGCCGGAGATGTCTTCGGAGTGATGAAAGTCCAGCAGGATATAAGCCCGGCAATCAATGAAGTAAAGAGAAAGGCTAACTTATTCTTTTTTATCCTGCTGCCTATCCCATTTATAATGGCAGGGGCCGTTGCCGTATTTCTGAATGCAAGGATAAACCGCTCCACGACGTTTTTCCACGATAGGATCAGCAGCATAAACGAAGTGAAAGATTTAACGACCCTCTCGCTGAGCAATGCGTATTCCGGTTTTGTAGAATTCAATCAGGTATTGGGCGAGATAAAGGGGCTCGTTCAAAAAATAAAAGACGTGGCCATAGACAGGGAGATTCTCGAATTCGAGATAAAGGTTCTCGAAAAGTTCATCATAACATCCGAAGTCGTAAAGGACTGGAAGGATCACGTGTCGAATCTCCTGCTCGAAATAAACAAGGCAATGGAGGCGTATGCCCTGTTTTCCATTTTTCAGGTTGGAGAGGAAGTATACGACCTCGAGATATTCTGGAGAAATAAACCGCTGGACACAACCAAAGAGCGTTTTGAGCATATAGTGAAAAGGAAAATCGAAGACAGCATGAGGTTCAGCATGGCCGAGATCAAAATCATACATAATGTCGCGGATCCATCGGCATTTCTTCAGGATCTTAATGAAACGGATATAAACTTGCAAACAAAATCCCTCATCCTCGAAACGCCGCAGATAGGAGGCGTGGTCGGAATAGGCGTTCAATCAGAAATAGCGAGGGACGCTGTCCGTTCCCTCGTAATAGACGGCATTCTGACCACTCTTTTAAACGTTGTCGGCTCGATTAAGGCCATATACAAATACACAAAGGATCTCGAATTTTACGCCACGAGGGACCCCCTCACAAACCTTTACAACCAACGCGTGTTCTGGGAGCTTCTGGGTTATGAAATAGGCAGGTCGGACAGGCACAGGTATAAATTTTCGCTCCTTGTGATAGACCTCGATAACTTTAAAAACATCAATGACTCTTACGGCCACATATTTGGCGATAAATTCTTATCCGAATTTGCCTTGAAGGCAAGGGACGCATTGAGGCAGGGCGATATACTTTCGAGATACGGCGGAGATGAGTTTGTTGTCGTGCTTCCGGAGGCCGATGAAGAACAGGCATTCCTTGTCGCCAACAGGATCATGGAGAATATGGGAAGGCTATCGCTCCCGGCGCCTGACGGAACATCCGCCAGGGTGACCATATCCATCGGCATGGCTGTATTTCCGGACCACGCCGAAAATGCCAAAGACCTGTTCATATTCGCGGATAATATGATGTATAAGGCAAAATCAGAGGGTAAAAACAGTATCGCCGTTCCTACGCAAAAGGACATTATAGAGACATTCAAGGCGATGAGCGAAAAGACGCTCATCGTTACTAACGCTATCGAGCAGAGAGAGATTGCTCCTTATTTTCAGCCTGTGCTGAACACGGAAACGGGCGGGGTTGAGTGTTATGAGGTCTTCAGCAGGATAAAGACCGAAAAGGGCATTCTCAACGCAGGAGAGTTCATAGAGATCGCGGAGAAACTCGGAGCAATAAGCAAACTCGATCTTATTCTTTTAGAGAACGTTTTTGTAAAAATAAATAATGAGGGATACGCCGGTCTTCTGTTCATTAACCTTTCATCGAAGTCCCTCGTTTTGAGCGAATTTATACCGAATATCATAAAGCTTACGAAAAAATATGAGATAGACCCCGGCAGGATCGTATTCGAGATATCCGAAAAAGACACAATGAGGAATATCGTCCTGCTTGAGAAATTTATCGACAATCTTAAGTTTTCGGGGTTTAAGTTCGCAATAGACGAGTTTGGTTCGGGATTTTCGTGTTTCTACTATGTAAAACGTTTTCCGATAGATTTTGTAAAGATATCTGGAGAGTTCATACGGGGCATGCTAATGAGCAAGAAGGAAATGGCTATTGTCCAGACAATGGTGGTGCTGGCCAAGGAATTTAATATAAAGACGGTGGCCGAATATGTTGAAAATAAGGATATTCTGGATTGTGTCAAGAAACTCGATATCGATTACGCACAAGGGTATCACATAGGGCTGCCTTCCCCTGACCTAAAACATAAATAAACGTTACTTAATCGTAACAAATTAGTTTTTAGGCACAAATCATTTTAGTCCTTGATAATTATAATGAAAATAGATTTTTTGTTATGTTATGTTTCCTTTAGGTAACACGAGTTTAAATGAAAAAGCTTGCAATTCAATAGGTTAAGAATGGCATAAAAGTTGATTATATTACAAGGTTTTATTAAAAAAATTTCAGAAGCGCATGAACAGGAAAGGAGGGGAGTGCAGAAACAATAAACAAAGAAAGATTCCGGACAAGCCGGAATGACAAACTGTCTTGGACTTATGTCGTTATGTGTAGATTGTTAAAGTAAGGCTTATCTGTCAAACAAAACAGAGGAGGTAAAAGTATGCAGATTAAGAGAAGAGATTTTCTAAAGGCAGGCGTGGCAGCCGGCGCGGCAGTAGCAATAGCCGGACCGTCGCTAAACGCCTTTGCTCAAGCGCCTAAGCCGCTTGCAGGTGAAAAGGTAAGCGGCAGCACAGACCCCGGCAAGTGGATACCCACCACATGTCAGGGCTGCACGCAGTGGTGCCCGGCCGAAGTTTTTGTCCAGAACGGCAGAGCCGTTAAAGTTCGTGGAAATCAGCTTTCAAAAGCAAACAACGGCTATGTATGTCCGAGAGGACATATTATGCTTCAGGAGCTTTACGACCCCGACAGGGTAAAGGTTCCGATGAAGAGGACAAACCCGAAGAAGGGCAGAGGAGAGGATCCTAAATTCGTTCCTGTATCATGGGATGAGGCATTGGGTATTCTTGCCGATAAAATTATCGAGCTCAGGAAAAACAATGAGCCGCATAAATTTATGTTCATCAGGGGAAGGTATTCCGACAAGACATATCCCCTTGCATACGGCACCCTTCCTAAGATAATCGGCTCGCCGAATGCTATTTCGCACAGCGCAATCTGCGCCGAAGCCGAAAAGTTCGGGCCTTTCTATACAGAGGGCTTCTGGGGCTACAGAGATTATGACCTTGCAAACACAAAATGTCTGGTTGCATGGGGATGCGACCCTCTCAGTTCGAATAGAAACGTACCTAATACCATCAATAAGATCGGCGATGTTATCGATAACGGCACGGTTATTACCGTTGACCCGAGGCTCAGCGCGATAGCAGCTAAATCCCACCATTGGGTTCCGGTAAAGCCGGGCGAAGACTCAGCCCTTGCTTTAGCCATCGCGCATGTAGCCCTCACGGAAGGGCTCTGGAGCAAAGAGTTTGTCGGCGACTTTAAAGACGGCAAGAACCAGTTCAAGGCAGGAAAGGCCGTTGATGAGAAGTCATTTGCTGAAAAGCATACACACGGCCTCGTAAAATGGTGGAATATAGAACTGAAAGACAGAACTCCCGAATGGGCGGAGAAGGTCTGCGGCATTTCAAAAGCACAGATTGTGAGCCTTACGAAGACAATGGCTGCCGCTGCTCCGGCGCTTTCCATCTGGATGGGCCCCGGAGTTTGCATGAGCCCGAGGGGCGCGTATGCGTCTTTTGCTGTATATGCACTTGTCGGTCTGTTCGGTTCGACAGATACGCAGGGCGGGGCATTGAGAAATCACGGCAAGGCTCCCTCAGGCAAACTTCCGGCTATCGATACATTCCTCGATGATATGGCAAAGAAGTACGGCAAAGAGAAGAAGATAGACCAGCGTGGATATAAGCAGTTTCCTTCGATATCCGAAGGTAAGGCCGGAAGCTCTGTTATTACAAACAATGCGGCTACCGGTATTATTCATGAGGATCCTTATGATATTAAGGTAATCGTGAGCAACTGGGCAAACTTCAACTTCTCATGTACCGGAGCGGACAGATGGGACAAGGCAATGAGCAAGGTTTTTTATGTCCACATCGGCACTAACCCTGCAGAGGCGGCAATGTTTGCCGATATCGTTCTCCCTGCAGCGCACCATGCAACACAAAAGCTATCATGTATCGGCAACAAAGGCAACACTTATTCCCATCTCTCCATTCAGCAGCCTGTTGTCGGAAGGATGTGGGAAGAAAAGGCTGATGAGACAGAGATTATGTATATGCTTGCCCATAAGTTAGGTGAAAAAGGCTTCCCCAGCATGATCAACTATTTCAATTCATTCAAAGACCCCGAGACAGGCAAGACCCCGACAAATGCAACAGAATTTGCCGAGATCGCGGCAAAGATAATCAGCGAACCGCTCTGGAAGCCGAAAGAACCTCTTAAAGGAGAGCCGAAACTCAACGGATGGGATGACTTTAAAGCAAAGGGCATTTACAATTCAGAGCCGTACCAGTTTAAAAAGATGTGGGAAAAAGGATTTCCTACGCCTACCAAAAAGTTCGAGTTCTACAGCGAAGCCCTTAAAAAGGCGCTCGGCGACCATGCCAAGAAACACAAGACTACCATTGATGATGTTGTCGAGGCAGCCAACTACATTGCAAAGGGCGAAGAGGTGTTCGTGCCTCATTATGAAGCGCCGAAGGTATGGGGAGATTCTGTCAGATATCCGTTTATACTTGTTGACTTCAAGTCAAGGCTCAACAGGGAAGGCAGAAGCCAGAACACCACATGGTATCAGGAGTTCAAAAAGGTCGATGTCGGCGATGAGAGCTGGGACGACGTGGTAAGGATAAATCCCGAAGACGGCAAGAAACTCGGGATCAAGACCGGCGATATGGTAAAGCTTACTTCCGTAACAGGCAGCATTACCGTTAAGGCAAAGCTCTTTGAAGGCGTAAGGCCCGGCACTGTTTCAAAGTGCTACGGTCAGGGACATTACGCTTACGGAAAGGTTGCCGCAAAGGAATTCGGCAAGACACCGAGAGGCGGCAACAATAACGACCTTATGCCCTTCGATGTCGAGCGCTTTACCGGCAGCAACTGCAGAAACGGCGGCTTTACCGCTGTAAAAGTCGAGAAGGCTTAAGGAAAGGAGGTAAAGATAGATGCCTAAATACGGAATGGTAATAGATTTACAGAAGTGCGTAGGCTGCGGCGCGTGCGCCATAGCCTGCAAAACAGAGAACAACACTCAAGACAGGGCAAAAGGACAGACATATAACTGGGCGGACTTTATAATGACAACAGAGGGCAAATACCCGAATACTAAGTTCACCCCGAGGCCTGTTCTCTGCAACCACTGCACCGATGCTCCGTGCGTGAAGGTTTGCCCGGTAACTCCGAAGGCAATGCACAAGCACGAAAACGGCATGACGATCCACAATCAGGAAAGGTGCATCGGCTGCCGTCTCTGCCAGCAGAACTGTCCTTACAGCGCTGAAGACGTGGATAAGAAAGGCGTGCAATACAGCGTAATCAGCTTCAACGACTTTACGGATGAGGTGCATCCTTTTTACAAGGATACAAAAGAAGTTATCCCGGGTTGCACATCCTCGGGCGCTGATGTCTCAAAGAAGGCCGGAGATATGCCTCCGCACAGAACCATTTACAAGCACTCCGATTACGCGAACGTAAGGGAAAAGGGAAAGGTCGAGAAGTGCATCTTCTGCGAGCACAGGGTGAGTAACGGCGAACTGCCTAACTGTGTTGTAGCGTGCCCTGCAAAGGCGAGAATATTCGGAGACCAGAACGATCCGAAAAGCGAGATAAGCCTGCTCCTGAAGAAGCATAAGCCGGTCCAGTTGAAAAACAACAAGGGCGAGCTTTTAAAGTCTGGCGAAAAAGGCACGCAGCCTAATGTTTATTATATCAGGGGTTTCAGAGGCGAAGCCAAAAAAATGGCGGCAGCCGCTCCTGCAAAGGCTAAAAAGTAGAATGATTTGACGGTGTTATGGGGTGAGAGAGGCAGTACGCTCTCTCACTCCAATTTTTTCTTGGTGTTATAATACTTCGATATAAGAGAGGCGACCGTGGATATTCAGAAATTTATTTCCCGTGAAAAGGCGAGAGGCGATTGTTTCAGGCTTCTGTCCGCATGTTTTTATCAGCCGCACAAAGAGGCGTTCATTCAGGAGGAATTTTTCAAAAACCTTGAAGCATTATTAACTCAAGCAGTTCCGGATGCCGCAGCGCATGTATCCGCGATGGGAAAGGCATTTATGAAATACAGCGAAGAAGACCTTTTGGTTGATTATGCGAGACTCTTCGTCGGCCCTGCCGAGCTTTTAGCTCCGCCTTACGGCTCGATATATCTTGACGGCGAAAAAAAGGTCATGGGCGATTCCACGATGGAAGTTATAAAGATATATGAGGCGCAGGGGCTCGCTATGGACAGCGAATTCAACAACCTGCCCGACCACATAACGGCGGAACTCGAATTCATGTATTACCTGATATTCAAAGAAATCGAGGCCCTCGAAAGATCCGAAACCGGCAAAGCCATAGAGCTTATAAACACGCAGGAATTGTTTTTGAACAATTTTCTGAAAAGGTGGGTAAAGCCGTTTTGCGGTAAAATAAAACAAGGCGCATCCGGCGAATATTACAGAGCGCTCGCGGACTGCGTTTCGGCCTTTATTGAAAGCCCGCAGCATTCGGATAATATTCCGGTGGAATTGAGGGCAACAATCACGCAGAATTAACCGATGCTAAAAGGCAAAATCATAGATAAGGCGTTAAACGCCGGAGACTGTATCGAGACTGACCGTTCCCGGTGCATGAGGATGCGTTTCAACCGCAATGAGTGCAACCGGTGCATAGAGCAGTGCCGATCAGAGGCGATAGAAATATCCCATGATGTAAGCATCAGCTCCGACAAATGCTCCGAATGCATGCTTTGTGTTTCATCATGCCCATCCGACTGCTTTGAGATAAAAGGGCATGATTTTTATTCGGTAATCGGCAAACTCAGAAAACTACAACCCTCGATAGACTCTCCGGTATTAGGATGCAGGAGCAATACAAAAAAACCTCATCACGCGCGGACATATTGTTTCGGCTATTTATCGGAAGAGCATATAATAGCCCTTTATTTATATATGCAGAACCCGCTGCAAATAGACATGACCGGATGCGCGGATTGCAAAAACGGCTTTATAGCCGATACCCTGCAAAAAAGGATAGCCGCTATCGAAGCAAAGACATCGCTGAAAATCTCAGGAAGGATAAAACCGGTGAGAGACATCGCCGAACTCGACTTTCAGGATATTTCATACGACAGGCGCGGTTTTTTTAAAGCCTTAAAGAACCTAACCTTTATTCAGGCGGCAGGACTCTTTGACAATGAAGAAAGCATCGAACATACACAGTCATATTCGGCCAAAAAACTGCCGTTTAAACGGGAACTGCTGAACAGGGCAATTAAGATTTTGCCGGATGAAATTCAGAAAGAATTGCTGAAGAATTGCTATTATGATGTCAATGTTACTGAAACGTGTAACAATTGTTTCGCGTGCGTAGGCATGTGTCCCACGGGGGCATTGAAGATAGAAAATAAGGATGACGACAGAGAACTCTTCTTCAGCACTTCTCTGTGCAACGGATGCGGCCTCTGCAAGGATTTCTGCATGGCCTGTTCCGTAAACATAGAAAAAGGATTTTCTGGCGGCAACCCTTTTGAATTTTACAGCGCTAAAAACGTATTATTATGCGAGGTTTAAAACACAATGGACTTTGAATCGCTTCTTAACGAATCCGTAAGGATACACGGTCATCTCTGTCCGGGGCAGGTGCTCGGCGTAAAAATGTCCATACTCGGACTGAAGAATATCGCCATAGAAGACCCAAAAGGCAAAGACAGGAAGAACATCATCGTCTTTGTCGAAATGGACAGGTGCGCCACGGACGCAGTTCAGTCCGTTACTGGATGCAGTCTTGGCCACAGGACAATGAAATTTATGGACTACGGCAAGATGGCGGCCACATTCGTAAATCTGAAGACAGGTAAAGCCGTGAGGGTAATAGCGAAAGAAGAAGCGAGAGACAAGGCTAAAGAATACTTTCCTGAAATACCGGACAAATACAAGGCACAGCTTGAGGCATATAAGATAATGTCCGACGACGAACTTTTCGATACCATGAACGTCAAAGTGGAGATAAAGCCCCATGACATGCCAGGAAGGCCGTTAAAGAGGGTTAAATGCGAAGGATGCGGCGAATACGTGCAGGATATGAGGGATGTTGAAAGCGGCGGAAAGACTTTATGCGTACCCTGCGCTGAGGGAGGATATTACAAAAGGTGAAGACAAGCCTCTCGGTGAATGATAACATCATCCCATTGAACGAATTTACGCAAAACTACATTGCCAATATATTGTGCGGCATAGCACGCTCATTCGGGATCGATTCGGATGCCGTAACCGTACGGGTCGATGCTGAGGGATTCCATATTCATACCGTCAATGGAGAAATAGACATATCAAAAAAGGATTTTGCAAAACAACTTATAGAGAGCACGGTTAAGGGCATGCTGTCTCCTCTGAAAGGAGTATTCTGGATGCAGGATATTACGATTACGAGCAAAATAGATGTGATGGGCCATGACACATAGTGCATATCTGCTTCAATGCCTTTATAAGTGTTATTTATTATGCAAGGCAAAGATAATATATGTTTCATCAAAATAGATGCCGCCGATGCGGAGGACGAACATAAGAGTATGCGGTTAAAAAATTCTGTTGATAAAGTCATTGAATCAAACATGCACTATATGCTGAGATGTTTTGACTACAATTATGGAGGGGTTGCGGATAAATAGGTTTTTTTATTATAATGCGTTATGCAGAAAAGTCATAGCGATATAGAAATAAAATCAAAGCTCTGGATAGAGGTGGAGGGAGAACCCGTCTTCGGCAGGGGCAGGAGGTTTCTGCTTCAGGCGATTGATAAATACGGCTCTATAAACCAGGCGGCAAAAGAGATAAACATCTCATACAGGAAGGCCTGGAGCTATATAAAGGCGATGGAGGAAAGGCTCGGCATAAAGCTGGTCGAAAGGCAGGCTGGAGGCAAAAACGGCGGCGGCGCTGTCCTTACAAACGATGCCCGGAAGTTTCTTAAGCGGTATGAGCTTATGGAAGATGGTATAAAAGAAATTGTCGATAAGAAGTTTAAAACTATATTCGGCAAGCAGGCGAAATCTTAGGAGGATATTATGTGCGATATTCAAGGCTCGGATACGAGGAACAGGCTCGGCGTTAAAACAATCCCGGTAGAAGAGGCTGTGGGCATGGTCTTGGCCCATGACATCACGGAGATAAAACAGGAGGATTTTAAGGGCAGGGCATTCAAAAAAGGGCATATAGTCAAAGAAGAGGATATAAACCGGCTTCAGAGGCTCGGCAAGGAAAATCTGTTTGTTTTAAATATAGGAGAAGATGAAGTTCACGAGGATGACGCCGCCTATTCGATGGCAACAGCCCTAATGGGCAAGGGCGTGAAAATGGAAGGCGAGCCGAAAGAAGGCAAGATAAACATTATCGCGGACAGGGACGGGCTTTTGAAAATAAACAAAGACGAGCTTCTCAGGTTCAATATGCTCGGAGATGTGATGTGCGCAACACTACATAACAATACGCCGGTCAAAAAAGGACAGCTTGTCGGAGGAACCAGGGCGATACCGCTGGTAGTCAAAAAGACGATGGTGGAAGATGCGGTCGCAATCGCCGGCGGTCAAAATGTAATTGAAGTAAAAGAATTCAGAAAACCGAAGGTCGGAGTGGTCATTACCGGCAACGAGGTTTATTACGGAAGGATAAAGGACGCGTTCGCTCCGGTCATTACCAAAAAGATAAAGGCATTCGATGGAGAGATCGTCGGGATATACTATGCTCCGGACGATGAAGGTTTTATAGAAGCCCGATTAAAAGAGCTTATCGAAGCGGGAGCGAATTTGCTGATTACTACAGGCGGCATGTCCGTAGACCCCGATGACGTAACAAGGTTTGCAATAAGGAATTTAGGCGCTGAGGATATATCATACGGCTCTGCGGCGCTTCCCGGCGCGATGTTTCTTACGGCGTATTTAGAAAGGCATGATTCACCCAATCCCCGATTCACCCATTCCCCGATTCCAATATTAGGCATCCCTGCCTGCGGCATGTATCATAAAACAACCATATTCGATTTGATATTGCCGAGGGTGCTTGCCGGGGAAAAGATTACAAGAAAAGAACTTGCCGAATTAGGGCACGGCGGACTGTGCCTTAACTGCAAGGAATGCAAATATCCCGTATGTCCGTTCGGGAGATAGGGTAATCAAGAACTGTTTTTATAACTGTTTTATTTGACAGGACACTGTTTTTTTGATATTCTCATACACAATGAATAAACGGATACTCCATTACTCCATCACTCCATTCCTTTTATATTTAATGCTGTTCGCCGCTTCTGCCGATGCCTTTGATGTGAAGGGATTGCAGCCCCTCCCCCCGTACGGCGTTTTCTCGACATTCAGCGCGGAAAGCCTCAAACAAAACAAAGTCGGGCTGGGACTGGGTATAGAAAAATCCAACGACCCGGATTTTTATCGCACTATTTTCAATTTCGCCTATGGCATACATGATAAGTTTGAGTTCAATATTACACTTCCATATGTAACCGAATGGGAGAATAGGGTAGACGGTTTTGAAGATTTGAGTCTCGGTTTTAAGCATAGAGTTATAGACGAAGGCGATTATGGGCCTGCAGTTGCTTATATGTTAACTGCGTCTCCTTATTTGGGTAAAGACGAATTCACCACTGAAGGCAGCATCGGAGGGGGCTTGCTCCTGACAAAAAAAATCGGACCGTTTAAAGGACATCTAAACGCCTTTTATTCAACTCCCCAGAAAGCAGGTTTGAAATCGGAGTATACCGTTAATATCGGTTCAGAACTCGCTGTTACGCATGACTCCAAGATGCTTGTGGAGCTTGTGGGCAGGAAAAATTATTTTAAAAACAAGATAGACCTGCTCGAATGGAGGCTGGGATACAGGGTTGCGACTACCGATTATTTGTACACGACCGTGGGAGCCGGCTTCGACATAAAAAACAGAACCCCCGATTACAGGCTTATGTTTTCGATAAGCATTATACTTCCGGTAGAGAAAAAAGGGATCCGGAAAATATACGAAGAATAATCTTTGCCTGCCAATGACAAAATGCCCGGCTATAGTTTATAATTAACCGTTATGTTCGACCTCGGCATGCAGGAACTTATCGTAATATTCATTGTCGCGCTTATTGTCTTCGGCCCTAAGAGGTTGCCTGAACTCGGAAGGACCATCGGGAAGGGCTTGGCAGAACTCAAAAGGGCGATGCACGGGGTTAAAGAACAGATGGATGCCGAACTCCATGAGATAAAACAACCTGTATCTTTAGATGCGGTTACGAGTAATGAGTCCGGGGTCGAGAGTAAAAATCAGAATTCCGAGGGAAGCGATATATATAAAACAACTCAAAAAACTGACGGCAAAACAGAAGACGAAAAGAAGGCTAAAAATGACTGAACGCATTACTCTTAACTCATCACTGTCTTTTCGGGGTAGGTAGATGGAAGATGAAAAGTTGCCTCTCACAGAGCACCTCTCCGATCTCAGAAACAGGATAGTCATATCCCTAATCGCCTTATTTATCACCTTTGCAATCGCCTTTAATTATTCCGAATACCTTTTTAAGGCCGTAATGTTTCCGCTTAAATATAGTCTGGATTTTTCGGTCAAAAACATGTATGTTCATTTTGTCCCTCAGGAAAAACTGCAGGGGATGAAGCTCATCTTCCTCGCGCCTGCCGAAGCCTTCTGGATGAATATGAAGGTCGCTTTTGTCGCCGGATTTATTTTTTCTCTCCCCGTGATATTTCATCAACTGTGGAAGTTTATATCTCCCGGACTGTTGGTCAAAGAGAAAAAATATGTGTTTCCTTTCATCCTGTCCGCAACCGGTCTTTTTATTTTAGGAGCTTCATTCTGTTTTTTCATAGTACTCCCTTTTGCTATGGGATTTCTCCTTACTTACAAGGTGGGAGATTTTCTTATCCCTATGCTCTCCGTAGGGCAGTATGTAGATTTTTGCCTGAAGTTCATTCTCGCATTCGGCGTGGTTTTTGAACTGCCGATAGTAATTATCTTCCTGACAAAACTCGGCGTTGTTACTCCTAAGACCCTTGCCAAAAACAGGAAATATGCCGTCCTGATAGCTTTTATCCTCGCTGCTTTTTTGACTCCGACGCCGGACGCGTTCAACCAGACGTTGATGGCCGTGCCTATAATACTGCTTTATGAGATCGGCATCTGGATCTCGCCGTTGTTTGTAAAAAAAGAGGCGAAAACAGAAGGCAACTGATTCGGGTATAGGCAAATGGCGGATCAGGTAAAAAGGAATTTTAAGGCTATAGTATCCGATATATCGGAAGGGTTTATCTCTGCGAATCCGCTGTTTCTTAAGTCCTTTGACGAGAATGCCGTCAAATCGCTCTGTAAGGCAATAGAGCGCAGGCAGATAGAGATACGGACAGAACCCTTTCCATATGACGATATTGTTTTGATAAGAAGGAGAAACATAAAGCTTCAAAGGCTCTATACCGCGTTAATGGTAATAAAGAACATTGCCCGCGAGAAAAGATTCAAATTGATTTGAACCTGAAATATATTCGGAGGAAACGTGAAATTAGCCATAATAGGACTTTCCAATTCAGGAAAGACGACCGTCTTTAACGCCCTTACAGGGCAGAATATCGAAACCACAGTTTACGCCACGGTAAGCGGAGACCCCAATTACGGCACGGTGAAAGTGCCCGATCCCCGTATAGATAAGCTTTCCGAAATATATAATCCCAAAAAAATTACTTACGCCTCGGTCAAATATGTCGATTACATAGGGCTTACAAAGGGCGATGCGGTTCAGAACAGAAAGGTTTTCGATCTCATAAAAGACGTTGACGCTATTGTTCATGTCGTGAGGGCTTTTGAAGACGATTCCATCGCTCATCCTATGAACGAGATAGCTCCACTGAAAGATATCGAGACGCTGGAACTCGAATTGATATTCGGAGACATCGAACTCGTGGAGAAGCGGCTTGAACGGATGGAAGAGGGCGCCAAAAAAGGGAAAAAACCCAATGAAGCCGAAAAAAAACTTCTGCTTAAATGCAAGGACGCCCTTGAAAAAGAGATACCGCTCAGGAATGTAAGTTTCGACGATGAGGAGCAAAAGGTAATGAAGCATCTTCAGTTTGTTTCCACAAAGCCCGAAGTGGTTGTGCTGAATATCGGAGAAAAAGACCTGAATACCGAAAAGTCCGTTAACTTACAGAAAGACGCTGAAAAGTATTTCGATTCCAAAGGAACGGCGGAGACAACAAAGGTAGTAACGTTATGCGGCAAAATAGAAATGGAGATCGCCCAGATGTCGGCGGAAGACGCGAAGGCATTCCTCGACGACTTGGGGATACGGGAGCCTGCGCTCAATAAGCTCATTAATGTAAGCTACGACCTTCTGGGGTTAATATCTTTTCTTACGGCGGGGGAAGACGAGGTCAGGGCATGGACTATCAAAAAGGGCGTTAACGCGCATCAGGCGGCAGGCAAGATACATTCCGATATAGAGAGGGGCTTCATAAGGGCGGAGATAGTAGGCTATGAAGCCTTTATCTCATCCGGAAGCATGTCCGCGGCAAAGGATAAAGGTTTATTAAGACTCGAAGGAAAGACCTATGAAGTCAAAGACGGAGATATAATTAATTTCAGGTTTAATGTGTAAGCATGACGGATACCCATTTGCCGTCATAAAATTTTAATCCCTTCTCTTTGCCGTTCAGGAGGAGAAAATCTTTTCTAATGTAAATCGTTCTTCAGGAGTGGTCATGAAGATTAACGCATCTTCAGGCTTTAACATATAGCCGTCGGGCGGGTTGTAAGCCCAATCGTCTTTTGTTTTGACGGCCATTAAAAGCACGCCCGGATATTTTTTTAAATTCAGGTCGGCAATGGATTTGCCCGCGAATAAATCGGGAACGAGCACTTCCTCTATTCGCAGGTTCTTCTGCTTGTCGCGCAGCATCGTATCCAGAAAAGAAACTACCGCCGGTCTCACCATCTCTGACGCCATTCTAAGGCCGCCTATAAAAGTCGGCGACACCACAGCATCGGCGCCG
>JACREW010000079.1 GCA_016212685.1 Nitrospirota bacterium | reverse complement strand
TTTTTCTGTAAGACTGTACTGCTTCTTCAATCTCTGCGTCAATCAGACTGCCGGCAGCCTTTTTTGTTCCTTTCTGGATTTCGTCAACCATCCGAAAAAACTCCTTGCGCTCTTTTTTCATGCTCTGATACTGTTCTATCGGTATAATCGCCACAAGCGGCTTTCCAGCCCTTTCAATAATATACTCATCATCTTTCAGTGCTACCTCATTCATCACATGGCCGAGATTTTGCCTGACTTTTATTGCCGAAATCGTCTTTAACATTTTATACCTCCTGTATCAGTCATTATAACTATTATGATTGATATAATACCATGCATAAGGCAAAAACAGGAATCCATATTTTTCCCCAGCGGCAGGCGTTCCAAGAGATAATGGCTTGAAAAAACGCCGGAGATTATCCGGAAGTCTTTAAACAACGCCTGCTGTGCTTTCTTATCGGACATAGCCACAATTATCCCACTCTCTTATAATCCCCGATCCATTTGACCAATCGCTCTTTACCTTTCACCGCATCATAAAATTTTCTGTCGGCGGTATAAATCGGGGCATTGTGTTCTTTCGCAGCAGCGAGATAGCTTGCGTCATAAACCGAAATATTATATTTTCTTGCGTAGAGATAGGCGGGCGGGATAAGTTCAGCGTCGGCAAGCGTTATTAAATCTATCGCCGATAAATCTTTGATAATACCCTCTCCTTCATGTTCGGTTATCCTTTTTCTCATCACCGCCGTATTAACGGCATTGGCAGTTTCGTAATAAAACAAATGCGGCGCAATAAACTTAATCCTGCCGTTTTCATAATCGAGCAGCATTGCTATTGCTTTGTCGGCGTCAATCTCTTCTCGGACATACCACTTAATAGCAACACTTGCATCCACGACAATTTTAAAATCCATATCGTCTATCCCTTTCCTCTCTTGCCTCCCTTATCCACTCTGCCGTATCTTCGGGTATAGGCTTCATCTTTGCCCTTCTGGCAAGAATCCTATCCACGACCTCTTTTCTTTTACTCTCGGCTTTCTCTTTCTGTATCACCATATCAAGCGCTCTTTCAATCGTCTCGGTTTCGGTCTTTACTCCGAGTATCTGCTTTGCCGTGTCAATCTTTCTCTGGTCAAGTTTTAAATGCTTGTCTTTTATAGCAGCCATGCTCATTCTCAATCACCTCCATGTTCATATTATAGCAAATATGTTCATATTGTCCATCTCCCTAAAGTCCTTATCTCCGGTTCAAGTACAATCCCGAATTTTTCTTTAACCTTACTGCTCACCGTATCCATAAGCCTCAGAAAATCGTCACAAGTTCCGTTCCCCGCATTGATAAAAAAATTGGCGTGCATACTGCTGACCTCTATATCGCCGACTCTCATGCCCTTGCAGCCTGCTTCGTCTAAGAGCTTGCCTGCGGCTATATCTTTCGGGTTTTTAAATACGCATCCTGCCGATGCCTTTGATACGGGCTGTTTCGATTTCTTTTCTTTTATGAATTCATCTATTCTTTTTCTAACTTCAACAGGTTCATCTTTTCTAAGCGATAAAACAGCGCTGAGAATAATAGAATCGGGAGGGATCTTTGCGCTTCTATACTGAAACTTCATATCGCTTGCGGATAATTCTTTAATGCCTACATCAGGCATTAATAAATTAACGGATTTAATCACGTCCTTCATCTCGAACCCGAATGAGCCTGCGTTTCCTGCGATCGCTCCTCCGATAGAGCCCGGAATGCCCACCAAACCTTCCATGCCGCCGAATCCATTTTCGACGCACATGTTTATGACCTTTTGAAGGGAGCATCCGGCTTCAATATTAAGCGTTGCTCGTTCGGCGTTCAGCGCAATGTTATTCATCTTTGATGTGAAAATGACCGCGCCCTCGATACCGTTGTCCTTTACGAGGATATTTGTTCCTCCGCCGATAACGATAGATGGAATCCGTTCGGCAGTGAGAATTCTTTTGAGTTCCGGAAGGGAGGATTCATCGGGGAAGAGCGCCATATCGGCGGGGCCGCCGATCTTTAAAGAGGTATGCCTCGACATCGGCTCGTCGAACCTGATGGCAATGTCTCGTGAAATACAGAACTCCTTTAGAAGTTCATATCCCATGAATAACCTCCATTACTCCATTACTCTTTAACCCAAATTGAGCAATTCTTTCGCATTACATGGATAGCATGTGTGCCGAAAAGCCTTTAGTCCCCGCACTTTATAACCACAATCGCTTTCCCGTCATCTACAACAGTGGCCTCTCATTAAATAAAGCATATCTAATTTTTCGATAATCCGATAATAAACACTTACTAAAGGCTTGAAGGCATACTTGCTATCCATAAAATCGCTCAACTTAGGTTTAACTTTTTCAGTATCTCCTCTCCCATTTTATACACGTCTCCAGCGCCGAGGGTTATAAGCACATCTCCTGATTTAAGCCCGGAGACTATCTTTTCTACCATTTCCTTTCTGTCGGGAATGTAATACGCGTCCTTCCGCCCTGTTTTATTTATCAACTTTAAAAGATTGGCTGAATCTATCCCCTCTATAGGTTTTTCACCGGCAGGATATATGTCCATCAAAAACAATTTATCGGAATTATCGAAACTCGCCGAGAATTCATCCATCAAATCCCTTGTCCTCGTATATCTGTGAGGCTGGAACAAGATAAAAAGCCTGTTTTCGTTAAAGCACTCACGGGCCGCCTTAAGAGTGGCCTGCACTTCCGAGGGATGATGCCCGTAATCGTCAAAAACCTTTACACCGTTTACTTCACCCTTGAATTCAAACCTCCGGTGAATCCCGCCGAAACCGCCGAGAGCCTTTGAAATAATTTCCATCGGGATTTGCAGTTCTATGCCTGCGGCTATAGCGGCAAGGCTGTTCAGGACATTGTGTCTTCCCGGCACCGGCAGGGTAAATGTTCCCAATGAGTTACCTTCATACACCGCCTCGAAAACCATCTTCGCGCCGGAATGCCTTATATCCCTCGCGTAAATATCAGAATCTTCGGACAATCCGTAAGTGATAAATTTCCTCTGTATCGAGGGGATTATCTCACGGAGATATTCGTTCTCCTTGCAGACAACGGCAATGCCGTAAAAGGGTATTTTGTTTATGAATGAAATGAACGCGTTTTTAAGCGATTCCATGTCCTTGAAGAAATCCATATGCTCTTTATCGATGTTCGTTATTACGGCTATTGTGGGATTCAATTTCAGAAAGGAGCCGTCGCTTTCGTCCGCTTCAGCGACAAGATAATCGCCCTGCCCCAGCTTCGCGTTGCTTCCCATGGAGTTTAGTTTCCCGCCTATAACCACGGTCGGATCAAGCCCCCCTTCTCCGAGTACCGTAGCTACTAAAGAGGTAGTGGTCGTTTTGCCGTGCGCTCCGGCTACAAGAATCCCGTATTTAAGCCTGCCGAGTTCCGCGAGCATCTCCGCCCTCGGAATAACAGGAATAGACCTTTGTTTGGCTTCGACAACCTCGGGATTTGCCTGAGAAACCGCTGATGATATAACGACTACGTGGGCATGGTCGATGTTGTCGCCTGCATGCCCTATATATATCTTTATACCGAGGCCCTTCAGCCTGTTGGTCGTTTCGGATTCCTTGATGTCCGAGCCGGTCACATCATAGCCGAGATTGTGCAGGACCTCCGCTATGCCGCTCATCCCGACCCCGCCTATGCCCACAAAATGAATGATCCTGTATTTATTGAACACTATCTCCTCCAATAACCAAGAGACAAAATATAGCATTGAAGCGGCTTTAGCAGCTCAAAGTTTTGCCGTGACGGCAAAACTGAGCTGGTACCTCGGAGACTGACAGGGATGTCAGGCGAGAATGAGCGAAAATACTATATTTTGTCTCTTCAAGCATTATTTTTTAATCAAACTCAGCGCGATATCCACGATCTTCTCCGCCGCATCGGTCCTGCCGAAGGCCGAAGCGGCATTCCGCATCTCTTTCCGCGCCTTTTCATCGGCATAAAGCTCCCGCACCGCCTCTGCGAGCCCCTCGCCGCTTAATTCCCTGTCCAGTATCATCCGGGCGGCGCCCATGTCTTCAAGCTTTCTGGCGTTCAATTCCTGATGATTGGCTGCCGCATGGGGATATGGTATCAATATGGCCGGCTTTCCTACGGCCGTAATCTCCGACAGCGTCGTTGCGCCGGCCCTGCATATCACAATATCCGAAACCGCGTATGCTTCTGCCATTTGGTATATAAACGGCACCACAATGCCGTTAAACCCGAGCCTTCGGTAAACGTCCTTGACCTTCTCGTAATCGCCCTGTCCTGTCTGGTGCAGAAACTGAATATTTTGTCTTAAATCGAGAAGATAATTCAACGCCTCGACCATTGACTTGTTTATGCTCTTCGCGCCCGAACTGCCGCCGAAAACGAAGATCGTAAATTTCTCTTTTTCGAGCGGAAATAAGAGATAGGGATCGGTATCTTTATCCGCGTCTTTATCCGCATTCATGGAGGTTATTTGTTTCCTTATGGGATTTCCTGTCAGGTAACACCTGTCTTTAGGGAAAAACGAAGTGCTTTCCTGATACGTGACCGCAACGGCATCGGAAAATTTTCCGAGAATCTTATTCGAAAGTCCGGGAACTGAATTTTGTTCGAGTATCATGGTAGGGACGCCCTTTAAATATGCGGTAAACACCATCCCCACGGACGCGTATCCGCCGACGCCTATTACAATGTCCGGCCTTATCGATTTAAGAATGCGGTAAGACTCGATGATGGAAATAAGGAATACAAAAAACGCCTTTATTTTTTTAAAAAGGGATTTCCCGACCAGCCCTTCCGCCTTAAGAAACCTTATGGGATAACCTTCCCTCGGTATGACCTTAGCCTCGATGCCATGCTCGGTCCCTACAAAAAATACAGAATTTTTTTGTTCCCTGCGTTTGAATTCCTCTGCTGTCGCAATGCCCGGATAAAGATGCCCTCCCGTTCCTCCGCCTGCAATGATTATTTTCATGTCCTTTTCATTTTACTATATCTCTTATATCCGTGTCCTCTCTGCCACCTGTTTATCGAAGCGGAATGTGCGACAACGAATGTCGAGCCTTTTAACCCCCCTCTTTCCCCCCTTAACTCCCCCCAACCCCCTCTTAAATTAAGAGGGGGCGAGGGGGAGTTAGGGGTTAACTCGCCGCCTCCCCTGGAAACATTCAGCAGCAACCCTATAGCAGTCATGCTTACCAGCAGGGATGAGCCGCCGTAACTTATAAACGGCAAAGGAAGCCCCTTTGTGGGAACCATTCCGGTAACGACCGCGAAATTTATGACCGCCTGAATCGCTATCATGATCGATATTCCGAAGGCTAAAAAATAAGCAAACGTATCCGGCGTTTTTCGCGCAATGGCAATGCCTCTGACGAACAAAATAAAAAACAGAAACACCACGAATAATGCCCCCATTAAGCCTAACTCCTCGCCGATCAGCGAAAAGATAAAATCGGTATGCACTTCCGGAAGGAAGGAGAGTTTCTGTTTTCCCTCTCCCAATCCCACTCCCTTTAATCCCCCGCTTCCGAGTGCTATAAAAGACTGAATAAGCTGAAAACCGCTGCCCTGCGCGTCTTTCCACGGATCGAGGAATGCCGCGACCCTCTTCCATCTGTAGGGCTCCGATATGAGTTTGATGATAACCGGAATCGCCAGGATTCCGAGCGAAAACAAATACCGCAGTCGTATCCCGGACAAAAACAGCATGGCCATTGTAAGGAGGCCGAGGCTCATAACTGCGCCGAAATCGGGCTGTTTCAAAAATACTACCTGAAAAACCCCCATAATGCCTACCGGAATTATGAAAGATAAAAATCTATCCCGGCTGTAGCCGGCCGAACTGACATACCATGAAAGGAAAACGACCATAGAGAGCTTTACAAGCTCCGAGGGCTGAAACGCCGAAGGCCATATCCGTATCCATCTTCTCGCCCCTCCTCCGCTGATACCGAATGGAGTAAATACCAGCACGAGACATATAAAGGAAACGGCAAGCAGCGGGATGGCCGCCTTCTTTAAATATTTCAGCGGTGT
>JACREW010000076.1 GCA_016212685.1 Nitrospirota bacterium | reverse complement strand
TTACGTCAAAAAAAGGAGACGCCGAATCCTTTGCAAAAAGAATAAGTCAGCAGTCGGAATTATTAGTAATCGCCGCAGGCGGCGACGGCACATACAATGAGGTTGCCAACGGCCTGATTTACTCGGATATTCCGATGGCGATACTGCCGTTAGGCACAACGTCCGTGCTCGCAAAGGAGTTGAAAATACCTGACGGTTTGGAGAACGCCCTTGATATCGCGCTGACCGGGAAGATACAGACAATCCATCTCGGAAGAATAACCTGCACCTGTCACTCGTCACTCGTCACTCGTCACTTTCTTCTTATGGCAGGGATTGGATTCGATGGCGAGACCGTTTACGGGGCTGATGAAAAAATAAAAAAACTTTCAGGTAAAGGCGCTTATATATTGAGTGGAATCAAAACGCTCTTAAACTACAATCCTGAACCAATCATCATAAATGCACAGATTCCCCCTACACCCCCCTTTACTAAAGGGGGGGAAGGGGGATTGCTTAAAGTTGCCGGCTACACTGCAATTGTAGGTAAGGCGTCATGCTACGGCGGAGAGTTTAAGATAACGCCGGATGCCAGGCTCACAGAGCCTTATTTTTATGTATTTCTGGCGCGCAAGGGAAGGAGATTAGACCTTATTAGATACATAGCGGGTATTGTTACGGGCAAACATCTCGGCCTCAGAGATATAAGCTACTTCAAGACTTCCGAGATCGGGATAGAGGGCAATGCCCACATCCAGATCGACGGAGATTATTTAGGGAAATTACCGGCAGGAATAAGCCTTGCGGTTGACGCCTTAAGGCTTGTTACGCCTCATAATGTGTGACTGGCCTTATTATTCTTTTGCGGCCTCTTCTTTAGGCGCGGTGAATGCCTCTTCCTTCAAAAGCCTTTCCCAGTTTTTTTCGACCTCTTCCTGCGCCTGTTTAAGCATCCATTCGTTTTCGGGCGCAAACATATGCTTGAACCTTCCTTGGGGCTTGAGAAAATCGACAAGCGGTTTCTTTTCCTTCGGCTTGACCGTAACCCTCGTTACTCCGTTTTCGATCTCATAGAGAGGCCAGTAACAGGTCTCAACCGCAAGTCTGCTCAGGAGAATGGCATCGTCCGTTCTCGACCTCCAGCCTCTGTTGCATGGAGCGATTATGTTCATGAACTTGGGGCCTTTTATTTCGAGAGCCTTTCTCACTTTTTTCATCAAGTCCGACCAACTGCTCGGCGATGCCTGCGCTACATAAGGAATACCGTGCGCGGCCATAATCTTCGTGAGGTCTTTCCTCTGCTGGAGCTTTCCGGGAATAACGCTTCCAGCCGGGCAGGTTGTGGTATCGGCTCCGAACGGAGTCGCGCTTGAACGCTGAATGCCTGTGTTCATGTACGCGCCGTTGTCGTAGCAGATGTAAAGCATGTCATGTCCTCTTTCCATCGCGCCTGAAAGGCTCTGAAAGCCGATGTCATACGTGCCGCCGTCGCCGCCGAAGGCAATAAACTTTATCTCCTTGTCGATCTTCCCCTGTTTCTTCAAAGACCTGTACATGGTCTCGACGCCCGATAAAGTAGCTGCGGCATTTTCAAAGGCATTATGTATCCAGGGGATCTTCCACGCGGTATATTCGGATATGCATGTGGAAACCTCGATACAGCCGGTGGCATTCGACGCTACAACAGGATAGTCCGATGCAAGGAGAACCATCTTGACAACCGGAGGAGCGCCGCAGCCGGAACACATCCTATGTCCCGCCGTTAAAAGCACTTCTTTCTTTGAAAGCTCTTTTAAACTCAGTGGTGTCGCCATATTACTCCCTCACTCCGATGTATTCTTTAAATGTTTTTACCTTTCCTGTCTTTGCTGTCTCCGCAAGCTCGTTAAGCACAAGCTCTGCGTGTTCAGGCAGATAGTCCCTTCCGCCGAGACCGTATATCTTGTTTATGAGAAGAGGTCTTTCTTTGTAAGGATAAAGGCTTGCGGCTATGTCTATATAAAGCGGGCCGTAAGACGCGCCGAACGCGTCAGCCCTGTCAAGCACGCAGACCGCCTTTAGATGCTTTAATGCCTCTCCCACCTCTTCGTAAGGGAACGGCCTGTAGAGCCTCGGCTTTAAAAGGCCTGCCTTTATTCCCTTATTTCTGAACTCATCGATGACATCCTTCGATGTTCCGGCGGCTGAATTCAAGATCACAAAGGCTATCTCCGCGTCTTCAAGCCTGTATGTCTCGAAGAGCCCGTATTTCCTTCCGGAAATCTTCTCGAAATCCTTTGCAACACTTAGAACCACTTTAGAAACCTTTGACATAACCTCGGCATGCGCCCTTCTGAACTCCATATAATAATCGGGAAGAATTAGCGGCCCGTAGCTTACAGGATGCTCTATGTCGAGGAGCGGGTTTAGTGTCCTGAATTCCCCTGCAAAATTTTTGACTGCCTCATCATCGAGATACTCCATCCTCTCTATGGAATGGCTTATTATGAATCCGTCCATGCATGTCATTGCGGGAAGCCTTATGTCCATGTGCTCCGCGATCCTGAATGCCTGTATCGTATTGTCGTACGCCTCCTGCCCGTTTTCCGACCAGAGCTGTATCCAGCCACAGTCCCTTGCGCCCATTCCGTCGGAGTGGTCTCCATGAATGTTCAGGGGAGCGGAAAGCGCCCTGTTGACAAGTCCCAATACTATCGGAAGCCTTGTTCCTGAAGCGATGAACAATTCCTCCCACATGAGGGCAAGCCCTTGCGACGAGGTGGCGGTAATAACCCTGCCGCCTGCAGCCGATGCGCCTATGCAGGCGCTCATGGCGCTGTGCTCGCTCTCGACAAGTATCATCTCCGTCTTTACCTTGCCGTTGTTCACAAAACTTGCAAACCTCTGCATAAGGTCTGTAGAGGGAGTTATGGGATATGCCGCGCATACATCGGGATTTACCTGCCTGAATGCCTCTGCAACAGCTTCATTACCTGTAACCGCAACTATCTTTGGCATTATTTCCCCTCCTCTTCCATGACGATCGCCTTATTTCCCTTTTTGCCGGGGCATTCGAGAGCGCAGATTCCGCAGCCCTTGCAGTAGTCGTAATCGAATTCAGCCCTCTTGCCGTCCTTCGCTTTAACAGCCATATCGGGACAATAAATCCAGCAAAACATGCACTGGATACAGTTTTCCTCTATCCACTTCGGTTTAAAAGCCCTCCACGAGCCGGTCTTGAATTTTAATGCGCTGCCCGCTTCGGTTATTACAGCGCCGGGTGCAACCTCTTTCCATCCCTTCGGTTTCATCCTTCCCTTACCTCCTCATAACCCCTTTTTACCGCCTCCAGATTGCCGTCTATGATCTTCTGGGAAAACTTTTTCCCGAAGCTCTTTTTTACGTCTTCGAGTATCAAATCGAGGCTGACGATCCCGGAGACCTTTGCGAGCACCCCGACCATCGGAGAGTTCGGCAGCGGCCTACCTATATTTTCAATGGCTATCTTTGTAGCATCCACTGTTAATACCCTCTGGGTCGGCTTCGCCTTCAGTTTTTCCCTTAATTCCTTCGGGTCCTTCGCGGAATTAACGATAAACACGGCATCATCCAGCGCGCCTTCCGTTACATCTATGCCGTCGAGCAGCGTCGCGTCTACAACCGCAACTATATTCGGTTTTAACACAGGGCAGTGCATCCTGAGTTCCTTTGAACTTACTCTATTATACGCCCTCAGCGGAGCGCCCGACCTTTCGGGGCCGTATTCCGGGAACGCCTGCACATGCCGGCCTCCACTCAAGCACGCATCGGCAAAAACCTTTGCGGCAGTGACTGTGCCCTGGCCTCCCCTGCCGTGCCATCTGATCTCCAAAGTCTCAGCCATCTCTTCCCTCCTGATAATTTCTCGATGTAAGGTTATTATTTTAGCGGGATTTCTACTTTTTATTCAATATACTTAAGCGTTGATTAATAAAATTAATATCTAATGAGGTGTTACGGATTTACTATCGCCTCTAATGCCTTTGAATTCTCTATCACGATCCTGCCGTCTTTTTCGCTGATATATCCTGATTTTTTGAATTTGCTCATAACCCTGATTGTCGTCTCTACCGTAGTGCCGACCATCTCGGCTATATCCTGTTTCGTAAGCCTCATGTTTATCACCGCCGTCTTATCGGCCTTCTTTTCGCCGGCCTTGTCGGCAAGCTTTAGCAGCAATGCCGCGATTCTCGATTCAACGCGTTCGAGGGCTATATTTTTAAGCGTATCGTGAAACTCCCTTATCCTGTCTCCAAGGTTAGCCGTTATGTCATACATAACATTTGGAAACCTGTCTATGATCTTCAGGAAATTATGCCGCGACATCTTGATAATACCGGAATCCTCCATCGCAACGGCGTTGGCCGGGTATGGAAATCCCTTCAGAACCGCAAACCCGCCGAAAAAATCGGGCGGGGATATCAATTCGATTATTATCTCCCTGCCGTCGTGGGAAAGTTTCGTAATTTTCATTTTGCCGCTGAGGAGTATGTAAAACCAATCCGGAGGATCGCCTTCGGAAAATATCTCCTGCTTCTTTTTAAAACTCTCTTTGATTAAATACGGTCGGATCTCTTTGATCTCGTCATCGCTGAGATTTGAAAAGATATGTATTTTTTTAAGGTTATTCAATTCATGACTCATTTGTTTTTTGTGGATGACGATCTTTCCTCTTTAGCTTAATGGCGTTTTCATTGGTCTTATCCCGGCATTAATGTATGATTAATACTATGATGTCTTATTTATATTTGTCAATTCTATGTCATTTGTTCTCTTGCATTTTACACCTCCAAGGTTATAAGGTTATATTGCAACCTAACCTTTCGGTGCGGCCGCTAATTCGGGGGAAGCGCAAATAGATGATATGAAGCCTTTTTTGAATAAAAAAATCCTCTCATGGTGTCTTTTCGATTTTGCCAATTCGAGCTATTCCGCTGTCATAGCCGCAGTCATATTTCCAGTCTATTATGCAAATATGATAGTCGGTAATGAAACAGGTCTCGGCGATCTCTGGTGGGGAAGGGCGATTGCATTGAGCATGGCCGTTGTAGCGCTGACCTCTCCATTGCTCGGCGGAATAGCCGATTACGCGAAGATAAGAAAGAGACTGCTCTTTTTATATACCTTGTTGTGCGTAGCTTCGGTATCTTCATTTTATTTCCTCCACAAGGGAATGGTCATGGAAGGGTTTGCTCTTATCGTGATCGCGAATATCGGGATGGAGGGAGGGCTTGTCTTTTATAATTCGTTTCTGCCCGAAATCGCCGAACCCACGCATCAGGGCAGGGTTTCTGCATGGGGCTTCGGTGTAGGTTACGCGGGCTCGGTAATTTCGCTTTTATTGGCCTTGTTTTTAATAAATAAAGGGCTTATAACCGGCGTATGGCCTATGGTCGCGCTGTTTTTCGGGATTTTTTCGATACCGGCGTTTTTGTCTTTGCCGAAGGACTCAAGGAACGGTTCAAGAATCCACCGCGCTGCGATGGACGGCCTCAGGTACACATGGAAGACATTAAAAAAGATATGGGCGAATAAGGAGCAGAGAAAATTTTTAACAGCTTATCTTATCTATGAAGACGGCGTGAATACGGTCATTGTATTTTCGGGCATATTCGCCGCTACTACTCTCAAATTCAATCCCGAAGAATTAATAAGCATGTATCTGATTGTTCAGATGACGGCCCTTATAGGCGCTTTTCTAACGGCAAGGCCGACCGACTATTGGGGACCTAAGAAGGTAGTTTTAATATCTTTATGTTTATGGATTATCGTATCGGTTGCCGCTTTTTTTGTTCATGAAAAGGGCTGGTTCTTTATAATCGCATGCATCGCAGGACTCGGTCTCGGCGCTGTTCAGGCTGCGAGCCGGGCGTTTTATACTCAGTTTATTCCCCAAGGGCAGGAATCGGAATACTTCGGCGTTTATTCCTTCGTCGGAAAATCCTCAGCAGTTATAGGGCCTTTGATTTTCGGGTATCTGTCTTCGACATTCGGCAGTCAGCGTCCGGCAATCTTATCCGTTGCCTTATTTTTTATTGTCGGGCTGATAATTATATATGCCGTGAAGGGCGGCGGGCCGAATGTATTAAGAAGATAGCGATGTTGCTATTTCCTTTGCAAAATCGGCAAGTGTTTCATCCCTCGCGCCGAGAACGATATAGTTGTCCCATTCATTAAGTTTGTTTAGAACTTCATTCCTCTCGATTACCTCCGCGGATTTTCCTTTTGCCCTGATCCCGTCGGCAAGGTCGTTGCTTGAAATGTCTTTTGCGACGGTTCCTCCGGCATAAAAAATCGGAAGGAGAAAAAGGTGGTCGGAATTTCTTAGGTTCTCGGCAAAGGCTTCGATATATTCGTTTTTCATCATCCTCGTGGGCGCGAATCCGTGAGGCTGGAATATGTAACAGACCCGCTCGGCAATATTTTTTGCCGTTTGCATAAGAGCGGCTATTTTATGCGGATTGTGCGCGTAGTCGTCAATCACAAGTTTTCTGCCGTCATTCAGATGTATATCAAATCTCCTCTCGATGCCTTTGAATTCGTGCAGCACATCGGCAATATTTTTAAGGGGAATCCCGATTTCAGACAGAAGCGCGATGCATGACAAAGCATTGTAAAGGTTGTAGTTACCGGGCATGGAGAGTCTGAATTTTATGCCTTGCAACGAAAAATCCGTGCTGAACGGATTGTAAGCGATATTTTGAACTTTATATTCTGATAAACGGTCTATCGAAAACGTGACAGCGTTTTTGATATTGATCTCTTTGAGATTGTTGTCGTCGGCATTTACCGCGATCTTGCCTGATGTGTTTGCTGCTAATATCTCAAACATTCCGACAGTCTTTTTTATAGAGTGGTGGTCTAAATCGAGATTCAGGATTATGGAATGGGCAGGTTTATAGTTTACGATAGTGCCGTCGGATTCGCACGCCTCGATAACCAAGGTATCCGAGGTTCCTGTTATTGAATTGCCGGGATTTGTTTCTGTCTTGAACTGTTTTACCCTTCCGCCGCCGATGAAATTCGGCTCCAGTCCGAGCCTCTGCATCAAAAACGCCAGCATTCCGGAGGTTGTTGATTTCCCGCTCGTGCCCGCGACTGCTATTGTCTTGAATTCACCGACGATCTCCGCTAAATATTCAGGCCTTGTTTTTATGGGGATGCCGAGCGCCTTTGCCTTCAGATATTCAGGCTGGTCGGGCTCTACGGCAGTACTGAATACGGCAAAATCGAAAGATTTACCGGCTGATTCGGCAATACCGTTACCGTCCTGAGGCACGATATTGATACCCTTAGCCTTCAAGGTCTTAAATGCCGGGTGGTTCGGGTTTTTATCGAATGCTCTGTCGGAGCCGAAAACGACATGGCCTTTATCTGCCATGAATGCCGCTATCGCTGACACGCCGCTTCCGCCTATGCCGGAGAAGAATATTTTCAATGGTTTATCGTTCATCTGTAATTCTAACATTTTTTGGCATGATCATTGACAGTATGTATATTTTTTTATATTATACAGATAACAGGAGGTAAGATATGAGCGCAACCGTTAAACGAAAAAACTATTATCTGGATGAGGCAAAGATAAAAAAGGTCCAGAAGATTCTTGGAACAAAGACCGAAACCGAAACGCTCAACAAAGCGATGGACATTATCATGTTTCGGACGGAATTGTTGGAATCTTTAAAAAAAGTTTCAGGCAAGGGCGGAGTGCAAAAGGTATAATTCCTTGAAGAAATACATCATAGACACAGACCTCTATATCGAGCTTTTGCGGACCGGACAATACCACGACATAATCGCTGAAATCTATGCTCGCGAAACTCCTAATATTTATTTCAGTTCCGTAGTGGCGCAAGAGCTTTTAAGTGGCGTTATAAGCGAAGACGGCAGAAAAAATGTTGAAACTATTCTTCGTCCTTTTGAGAGAGTCGGAAGAGTGGTAACGCCCGGTCACACTATTTGGAAGGAAACCGGAGAAATTCTGTCAATGTTGAGAAGACAGAAGCCTAACCTTAAAACAAAACTTTCGCAAATGATTAACGATGCCCTTATTGCTATGAGCGCAAGATCAATAGGCGCAACGGTTATCTCTCTGAATTCCTCGGATTTTGAAGCTATCAAGTCTGTCAGGAATTTTTCTTATATAACAGTCGCATAACAAACCGCGAAAGTAATTTCCATAATCGCTATGTTAAGGTTTTGCTGATGTGTCTAAGGGGTTATGACTACCTTTAACGACTCTTTCGCTTCCGAGACAAGTTTGAATCCCTGCTGGATATTGGAAAGCGGAATTCTGTGCGATATCATATTTCTTGCATTAATAATGTTGCTGTGAATCATATTTAGAGTGGTTTTAAGGTCTTCCGGAGCAGCTCCGTATGAAAATGTTACTGTAATCTCATCCCTCCAGAACCTGACAGCCGGTATATTTATATCAGCGTCTGACACTGCAAAGAAGAGTATCTTCCCATTTCTATCAATCGAAGATATGGCATCATCTATGGCCTGTTTTGCACTGGCACATACAATAACCTGCTCTGCCAATCCGCCTTTATTTACGTCCTTCAGTTTTTCCGCAGAATATTCGTTTGCATTAAAAACATGGTCGGCGCCGAACTCTAATGCCTTGTTCAATCTGTATTCATTTATATCGGTTGCGATTACGGTAGCTCCTTTTGATTTAGCCATCTGAATATGCATCAGTCCTGAAATGCCGGAGCCTATTACGAGAATTGTTTGCCCCTTTTTGAGTCCTATTTTTTTTTGACCGAGCACTACGCATGCGAGCGGCTCTATCATTGCGGCGTCTTCGTAAGTCATGCCGTCGGGGAGAAGGAGCGTTCCGTATTTAACATTCTCGGCAGGAACCCTTATGTATTCCGAAAAACCACCAGGTTCGTAATTACCTGTATGCAGCGCTTCGCAGGCGGTATAATTCCCGTTAAGGCAATAACTACAGTTATAACATGGGACATGATGCGATACGAAAACCCTGTCGCCTGTTTTGAATTTATCCACACCTTTGCCGGTTTCGACGATCTCGCCTGCCATCTCATGACCAAGAACACGCGGGGCCTTTTTCTGCCTGTACCACTGCATTACATCGGTACCGCAGATTCCTGATGCCATCATTTTGACTAAAATTTCTCCGGCGTTTATGCGCGGAACAGGCCGATCTTCAAGTCTTACATCGTCATTACTGTAATATACCGCTACTTTCAATTTATACCTTTTCCATGCCTGCGTCTGCGGTTTCTACGGCAGATGATTTTTTGCTTTTTTGATATATCTCAAATCCCTCTTGAGCAGTCGCGCCTTTATGCACAATTGCCCTTACCGCCTTAATCATGCCGATGGGGCTGTCGCTCTGGAATATATTCCTTCCCATATCAACACCCATTGCGCCTGCCTTAATTGCGTTTTCCGTCATCTGCAGGGCATCCATCTCCGGCAGCTTCTTGCCTCCGGCTATAACGATCGGAACGGGACAGCCCTCGACAACCTTATGAAAATCATCGCAGTAATATGTCTTAACAATGTGAGCGCCGATCTCAGCGGCCATCCTGCATGCAAGTCCGAGATACCTTGAATCCCTTACCATTTCCTTGCCCACAGCAGTTATGGCAAGCACAGGCATTCCGTATCTTTCGGCCTTATTCACGAGGCTTCCTAAATTCGATATTGTCCTGTCCTCGTTCGCTGCGCCTACAAATATGGACATTCCGACTCCTGAGGCATTGAGTCTTATCGCTTCTTCCATCGAGACGATAATATCTTCGTTGGACAATTCGCCTAATATGCTCGGGCCGCCCGATACCCTGAGGCATACAGAAGTATCGATTTTTGGATCAATGCAGTTTCTTAAAATGCCTCTTGTTACGAACAGGCAGTCCGCATTTGGAATAAGGGGGGTGATATTCTTCATATCTTTTAAGCCCGTTGTCGGTCCTTGAAAATAGCCATGGTCAACAGCGAGCATTACCGTCTTTCCTGTTTTGGGATTGAAAATTTTTGAAAGCCTGTTTTTAAGTCCGAAATCCATATTAAACCCTCCTCTTGAAATATATAGTGAATAGTATATGAGAGGGTAAGATTCTCTGTCAATTTTTGAGAATTAGCGGAATTAGAGATTTAACGCAAAAGTTATTGCCTTACTGAGCTCGTTCAGTTTTTCTTTTGATAAAGTAGTAATCAATGATCCGATTTTCGATTTTGAAACAGTCTGTATGTGGTCGCAGTTAACGGCGCAATCAGCACGCATGCCGTCTTTCTTAGATAGAATCACTTCGCTCGGAATATCTCGTATGGTTGAGGTTATCGGAGCGACAGTAACTTCGCCGAGGTATTCGAGTATGGAATCTCTGGTTAAAATAACCACAGGCCGTTTTTTATCGGGGCTTTGGAATTTGTACCATCTTATTTCTCCACGCTTCATTAATCGCCCCATTCCTGTTCGGATTCCCAAACGCTGAATTCGGTCTTGCCGACAGGCTGACGCTCGTATCCCCTTTTATGCTTTTTTTCGAGCATGCTGATATTTACCCGCTTGATAGCATCCTTTAACGCCTTTCTGGTAAAGGCAGAACGGGTTATCTTGAGTTTTTTAACGACTTTATCAACAGTGTCCACCAATTCGTCATCTAATGTCATCTGAATAGTTCTCATGAAAACCTCCTGCTAATGTGTATCATTATAGCTATAATAACCCACATTGATATGGAAGTCAAATGTTCAGCAGTCGAATTGATTACATAACAAAATATTTTTAAATTGAGCTTTTGAAAATATTTTAATGATTAGGGTAATTTTCACATCCCATTTTTCATGAAAGCTGATATAATTCCCCTATAGTTGAAGCAAGGGGGATGAGATGCGATATTTAATGCAAATTTTTCTCGCAGTTATTCTTAATATATTCCTGTTTGCCGGATTATCCCACGCCGAAAAAGTTACCTTTGTAAAAGAATACACCTATCAGGCAAGCGAGATAGATTCTAAGGTAACCGCCCGCGCCATTGCCGTTGAGCAAGTGAAAAGGCTTGTGCTTGAGGAACTGGGGACATATCTGCTGGCAGAAACAGAGGTCAAGGACTTCCGGCTTACCAAAGACAGGGTAGTCATACTTACCGCAGGCATTGTGCAGACAGAAATCTCGAACGAGAAGTGGGACGGCGAGAGATATTATCTCAAGGCAAGGATA
>JACREW010000074.1 GCA_016212685.1 Nitrospirota bacterium | reverse complement strand
GGCGCGGTTAAGGAGTTCCTCGGCATACCCGAATCAAAGAGGCTTGTTCTGGGCATATCCATAGGCTATCCCGATCTTGAGGATAAAACGAATAGTTTCAGGACAGACAGGGTCGATTCGAGTGAAATAGTGAAGTGGATAGAGTAATATGGTAAAATCATTACATGAAAACGGTTAGGATCGCCCTGTGCCAGATAAACCCTACGGTCGGCGACTTTAGCGGCAATGTTAAGAAAATCGTCAAATCCATCGAAGATGCCGGATCGTATAAGCCTGATATCATAGCCTTCCCTGAACTTGCGGTTACCGGCTATCCGCCTGAAGACCTGCTTTTTAAGCCGCAGTTCATAGAGGACAATCTGAATGCCCTCGGAGAGATCCGGAAGAAGGTCGGAGATTTTGTTGTCATTGCGGGTTTTGTCGATAAGAAAGACGACATATATAATGCCGCCGCCGTTATCCATAATAAAAAAATAGTCGATGTCTACCATAAAATACGCCTTCCCAATTACGGAGTGTTCGACGAATACCGCTATTTTCAGGCAGGGACGAGGTATCCCGTGTATGAAATGGGGGATGTAATGTTCGGTGTCACTATATGCGAGGACATATGGTATCCCGAAGGCCCTGCCGCCGTGCAGGCGCTCGAAGGCGCCGAGTTTATTATCAATATAAATGCCTCTCCGTATCATATGGGTAAATCTCACTCCAGAGAAAAAATGTTATCTGTAAGGGCGTCGGACAGCAGCGTCATAGTAGCGTATCTGAACACGGTCGGCGGTCAGGACGAGCTTGTATTCGACGGGCATAGCCTTGTTGTGGATGAGAACGGGGATGTTATTGCCGTGGCAAAACAGTTTGAAGAGGACATGATAATTATTGACTTGGATCTGGACGCGGTATTTATCAAAAGGCTGCGCGATCCCCGCAGGAGGCAGCAGGTTATTTCATTGGGAAAGGGGAAAATAGAAAAAATTATCATTGAAAGGGAGAAAGGGAGAAAGGGAGAAAGGGAGAAAGCGTCTCCTATCCCTTCACCGATTCACCGATTCACCGATTCACCGATTCCTGTAGAGGAAGAGGTCTATAACGCCCTTGTTTTAGGGACAAGGGATTATATTCTTAAAAACGGTTTCAAAAAGGTCTGCATCGGACTGAGCGGAGGTATCGATTCTTCGGTTGTAGCAGCAGTTGCCGTCGATGCAGTCGGAAAGGAAAATGTTGCCGGCATATTCATGCCTTCGCCGTACACATCGAAGGAGAGCGGAGAGGACGTTGACGAACTCTCGAAGAACCTCGGCATTAAAGTGATCGAAGAGCCGATAAACGATATTTTCGATTCGTATCTGAAGACGTTAAAATCCGAATTCGGCGATTTGCCTCCTGACGCTACGGAAGAGAACCTGCAGGCGCGCATAAGGGGAAATATACTGATGGCGTTCTCAAACAAATTCGGCCGGCTCGTTCTCACCACCGGAAATAAATCGGAGATGAGCGTAGGATACGCGACCCTTTACGGAGACATGGCCGGAGGCTTTGCTGTGATAAAAGACGTTCCCAAGACTCTGGTATACGGAATATGCAGGTGGAAGAATATGAATGAAGGAAGAACGATAATACCTGAAAGAGTATTGTGCAAGGAACCTTCAGCGGAATTAAAGCCCGGCCAAAAGGACATCGATACCCTGCCGCCGTATGAAGTTCTCGATCCGATACTTAAGGCGTATATAGAAGAGGATAAGAGCTTTGATGAAATAGTCAACATGGGCTGTGAAGAGGACTGTGCTAAAAAGGTTATTAAAATGGTCGATGCCAGCGAATACAAGAGAAGGCAGGCCCCTCCCGGCATTAAGATAACGCCGAGGGCATTCGGCAGGGACAGAAGGTTCCCCATAACAAACAGGTATAAGAGTTATTGAAACAATGGAGTAATGGAGTGATGAAATTAAAAGCAATATTAATCTTCAGCTTTTTGTTCATAACATTATTTGCGTTATCGCCTTACTGCGCTTTGAGCGCTGAACAGAAGCAGTCTTTTCAATTCTCACAAGACCGGCAGATACAGCAGATAAAGCCTAAGAAACCGGTGAAGATAAAGCTTCATAGAACCCCAAAGGGCGAATACTCATGGGATTTGACAGGAGACAACATTGATGAGGTAGTGCAGGCGGACAGGCGCTTGAGAAAACTTTTGAAATTAGAGTAAATTAAGTGTTATCACTTTTGGGGAGGATTGCATGGATAAATTTTCTATCGTCGAAGTCATTGAGCAGGCTGTGCAGACGGAAAAGCTGGGCTATCAGTTTTATACAATGATGGCCGAAAAGTTCAAAAAAGAAGACGGTCTCGTCAGGTTGTTCGGCGATCTCGCTCAAAAAGAACTAAGGCATGAAAAGACGTTTTCCGAACTGAAAGACATTGTAGGAGAAAGCGAACCCGAAGGATGGGAAGAGGCGTCTCAATACATGAGGGCCATCGTGGAATCCGAATTTTTCCTTGGTAAGAATAAAGCCCTTCCGTCAATGGAAAAGATTCAGAGCGTCGAAGACGCCGTGAATTTCGCGCTCGGGTTCGAAAAGGAAACACTTCTGTATTTTTATGAGATAAGCAGGCTTGTGAAAGAAAAGGAAATTGTCGAAGAGATAATCAATGAAGAAAAGAGCCATGTGAGGTGGCTTAATGCCTTCAGGAGCAGTCTTATTAAGAGTTAGTCAGAGAATGAAGACTGACTTTTGCAAAATAATTAGTCGTTTTATTTCTGTGCGCAGCAAAACAGAATATAAAGTTTTCTTAATGCAAATGTAGGGGGCAGTCGTTACTTTGCCCCTCAGAGAACCCAGAAATTTTGCTTCAAGTCAGCCTTCATTCTCTGCTTTAAAATTTATGCCGTTAGGACATTTATATATAGTCTCGACCCCCATAGGAAATCTCGAAGATATTACGCTGAGGGCTTTGAAGATCCTCAAAGAAGCTGATATTATAGCCGCCGAGGATACGAGACATTCTTCCAAGCTTCTAAATCACTACGGAATAAGAAAACCCCTTATCAGCTATTGGTCCGAAAAAGAGAAGATCAGGACGGATGATATTATTCAAAAGCTACATGCGGGCCTCTCGGTAGCGCTTATCTCCGACGCAGGGACTCCCGGCATATCCGACCCCGGTTCCGTGTTGATAAAAAGGGCGATAGAAGAAGGGGTGAATATAGTGCCGATTCCAGGCCCTTCAGCATTTGTTACCGCCCTTTCCGTATCAGGTATTTCTACAGAAGAATTTACCTTCATAGGCTTTTTGCCTCAGAAGACCTCGCAAAGACAAAAAAAACTGCATGGACTGGCGCTTGAGATGAGGACGCTCATATTTTACGAAGCGCCTCACAGGATATTGGAAACCCTGTCCGATATGAAGGAGATATTAGGCGCCGGGAGGCAGGCTGCCGTTGCCAAGGAAATAACAAAGATGCATGAGGCGGTGCTGCGCGGCACTATCCCCGAAATCCTCGATGCGCTCGAAAGCCGGACTATCGCAGGAGAATATGTAATAATAGTCGAGGGCATGAAAAGGGAGGAAGTATCGATGGATGAGGCCCTCGGAGAGATAAAGTCCCTTATGAAGAAAGGCAAGGGGAGGAAAGAGTCGGTCAAAATCGTTGCCGAGGCATACGGCCTGAGCAAGAAAGAGCTTTATGATAAATCGTTGGGGTCTTAATTATTCTGTTAAATAAAACACGGGGGCTTTGAATGGCAAGAGGGAAAAAGGCTAAGGGTTCTGTCAATAATAATATTGAAGCCTATCGGCATGAGGCTGATAAATGCAAAAATGCCGTGCCTGTTGGACTTGCCTCTTATGACACTGCAAAACCAAAGCCTAAAAAATACGAATATGACCCGCATCTTGTCAGGGAATTATGAAAAACAATTCTGTCATAACGCTTGATAAAGCATATAAAAACATCAAGGCGATCCTCGAAAAAGCCAGAGCGAAATCTCTCAAAGCTGTTAATACGGCAATGGTACAGGCCTACTGGCATATAGGGAAAGTGATTGTAGAGGAGGAACAGAAAGGACAAAACAGGGCGAAATATGGCAGGGCAATTATTGAAGACCTTGCAAAAAGGCTCGCCAGCGAATACGGAAAAGGGTTCAACAAAACCAACCTGTGGTATATGAGACAGTTTTATCTTGCCTTTCAGAATCTCCACGCACTGCGTGGAGAATTGACATGGACGCATTACAGACTGCTTCTGAAAGTAGAAAATCATAAAGCCCGTGATTTTTATGCGCTTGAGGCAATAAATTGCAACTGGAGCACGAGGGAACTTGAGCGACAGATTTGCTCACTGCTGTTTGAGCGGCTTGCATTAAGCCGTGACAAAAAAGGAGTGCTTGAACTTGCAAG
>JACREW010000072.1 GCA_016212685.1 Nitrospirota bacterium | reverse complement strand
GGGCAAATTTAAAAATACGCCTGTGGTGAAGGTCGTGCTCGAACAGGATAAAATTGAATTTGTCGAAGCTGAAGATTCGATGCTGGTATCAGTCAATTAGGTTTATAGCCTGCCTGTAATTAAATAATTAAGGGGTAATGGATGAAGAACAAAGGGGCAGTCTTATCGGTTGTTTTCGCAGTGGGCATTGCAGCGGTGCTTTTTCTTTCTAAAACCGACGAGCCGCCGCAGAAATATATCGCCGCAGGAGTCGATGCTCCTGCTTTTGAATTGAAAGATACGGAAGGTAAGATATGGAAGCTGTCCGATTTAAAAGGGAAGCCGGTCATTCTTCATTTCTGGGCGTCGTGGTGAGACACTTGCAGGATGGAGAACCCATCCATTCAGAGCCTCGTGGAGGCCGAAAGGAAAAATGACAAGATAGTTTTTGTATCCGTGCTCTTCAAGGATGAGCCTTCGAGGGCTATGGAATATATGAAGGCGAACGGTTTGAATTTCTCTGTCCTGATAGACGACAAAAATATAGCAGGCGAGTATCGAGTAAGAGGCGTTCCTGAGACGTTTATTATAGACAAAAAAGGAGTTGTCAGGCAAAAGATCGTAGGCCCGGTTCAGTGGGATTCGCCTGATATCAAGGCGGCAATAAATAAGCTCATAGCCGGCGGCGCATAGCTGAAATTATGGAGTATGAACTATGAGCTATGAACTATGAGCTGATATGGGCTCTCCGAAACCTCCTGAAAAAGCGCTTCTGTTTGTCGGAACCTTCTTCACAAAAGAGAATTACTACACCGAGGCGCAATCTCTCCTCGAAAGGCATTTCGGAGAGATTGCTATGGAAACGCCGCGGATGAAATGGGATTTTTCCTCTCACCGCTACCGTAAGGAGATGGGAGAGCCGCTTTACCGCCGCTTCATGTTTTTCAAGGGTCTTATCGAACAGGACGCCATTGCATCCATAAAACTGGCTACCAACAGTATCGAAGATACGCTTGCCGTCAACGGCAAAAGGACTATCAATCTCGACCCCGGCTATCTTACCCCGGCAAAGCTGGTATTAGCCTCCACAAAGGATTACTCGCACAGGATTTACCTGAGGGACGGCATTTATGCGGAGATCACTCTTATATTCCAGCACGGCGGTTTCCTTCCCCATATCAATACCTACCGGGATTATCAGGACGAGAAATATCTGAAGTTTTTTATGGCGGCGAGAAACCTTTTGGCGCTATTGAAGAATACTTAGGTATTACGCTAAGTGCGGCAAGTCTGTCTCTCGTAAAACAATTAGTCGCTTGTAGTTTATGAAACATTTATGTCTAAAAGAGACACAAAGGGCAATGAAAATTACCCCTCCCCCATCCCCCTCCCTCAAGGGGAGGGGGTGAGGGGGAGGGTGGGAGAGTATTTTCAGGTGAAATCTAAAATGGAAGAAGCGTAAGAATCAGTTAAATTTCAAGAAGATATTCCGGGATTTAAGTTTTAGGTTGACAGTCGGATATATTTCTGTTATTTTTTAGACATGCCGATTAAGACAAAAGTTGCGTTGCAGCTTGTCTCGATAGCGCTGTTATTGTGTATTTTGCCATGCGCAGTATTTTTTTGTAATCTTATCCCCGTTAAAAGTGCAGGTTCTTCGGAGGCTCCGGCAGCCCTCTGTCTTTGCAATAATCACGATACTGAACTATCTCCAATTTCCTTTGTAATCATGGTTTTTCCCATATTTTTTATTTTCTTTTTGACCATAAGCCGTATCGCAGAAACATCTTTTTTGGCCTATCAGACTATTTTAGCTTATTCTATAGAAAAACCGCCTTTGTTTTAACTCATAGTTGTCTGCCTTAATCCGGAGTGTGCTTTAACAATAAGCGCACTGCGCCGTTATTATTGCAGGCAAAGTTTTCTTCATACGTTATCGATAGATCATGAGGGGGTGATGTTTATCGAGAACTGCGGTAAGGAATAATTGACGATTAACGCAAGCTTTCAAAAAAAAGGAGGATTTATGAGGGCAGTAAAGTTAGTGTTGATTATGCTTTTCATAGCATTGCCGTTGACGGCATTTGCCGCGGAGAAAAAGGCTAATTCCATCGACGAGCTTGCAAAGATGTATGATTCATCGAGCTGCAAGGCATGCCATGCGGAGATTTATTCACAATGGGAAAAGTCCATGCATTCACGTTCTCTTTTTGGAACCAAACGAACAATGGGAGGCTACAAGGGCATGATAGAGGCAGGCCTTATGAAAGCATGGGCAAAATCTGGGGTAAAGGAGATAAAGGATATAAAGATGGAGCATTTTGCCCAGTGCTTCAAATGTCATCTACCCCACGCGGTGAAGGACGGAAGCGATGAACTTGCCCGGCAGCTTGCAAAGGCATTTGTCGATGGCGATGCTGCAACTCTGAAAAAGGTCGGCATTAACTGTATTGTGTGTCACAATACAAAGGCTATTGTCCACAAATGGCAGGATGGAGAGCCGGAAAAGGGAGTTATTTACGGCTCTAAAGATGGGGCACATCCTGATGCGACATATAAAACCATGAAAAAGAGCGTTATTATGGGTGAGGCTGTTGCATGCGGACAGTGCCATGGAACAGGGCCAAATCTTGAGTTCCCACAGCCCTCTCAGTGTGGAACCGCTTATGGAAGCTACCTTCATGCCTATATCCCTGCCGGCGGCACAGAGACCTGTCAGGACTGCCATATGAAAAAAGATGGTAAAGGACACCTTATGCCGGCACATGGCGACAAGGATATGATGAAGAGAGGTATATCTGTAGAGGTTGATGCTACTGCTTATAAGTTTCTTTTAAAGGCAGGAGATTCAATACCAAAGGCAGTGGTGACCGTGAAAATGGTTAATAAGGCAGGGCATAGAATCCCTGACGGCTGACCATCTCCTCAGAGGCTGGTCCTGGATGTGACCGCTAAGACAAAAGATGGTAAAGAGATATATAAGGATTCAAAGATCCTTATGCCGCAGGCCACCAATAGCCGGGGCGATGCACAGGTTTACGGTGCGCACTTCAAGATGGGATATACACGTGATACAAGCCTGCAGCCTTTAAAGAAGAAGATTGAAACCTATGAAATCAACTTCCCATATGAAGATAAGGAAGGCAAGAGAGAGATAAAGGCAAAGGAGATGGACATTACAGTTGTTCTCCGCTATCAGCTTGACCCTGCGCCAGGTGAAGCAGGTAAAGACAGTTTTGTCATCTATGAGACAACAAAGACAGTAAAAGTACAGTAGAGAATGCTTTATAATGCCTGACCTGCTGATGCAGGTCGGGCATTTTTTATCAATTTTTAACAATATTCTTTATCAAATCAGAGAGTCTTGCGAATTCTTCAATGCTTAACGTTTCAGCCCTTCTGCGAGGATCGATCCCTGCGTCAATCAAAATTTCTTTTATATCATTTGAGATCGATTTCAGGGAGTTTGCGAGCGTTTTCCTGCGCTGCGCAAATGATGTTTTGACTACCCTGAAAAATAGTTTTTCATCGTCTACTGTTACAGCCGGTTTGTCGAGAATCTCTATGCGAATTACTGCCGAATCCACTTTTGGAACGGGCCTGAACGCGCCTTTGGGGATGACGAATTTCAATTCGGGTTTTCCATAGTATTGAACCATTATCGACAGAACGCCGTATTCTTTTGTATCGGGCTTTGCGGCAATTCGTTGAGCAACTTCCTTCTGTATAGTCAGCGTCATGGACTTCATATTTTTCAGGGCATCGAGGAGTCTGAAAATGATAGGCGTGGTTATGTAATATGGAATGTTTGCAACCACCTTGAACGGCTCAAGCGCTTCGTATGGGTATTTGAGCGCATCGTCATGAATAAGTTCTATATTTTTGAATCCCTTTAACTCCTGTTTCAGTCTTTCATAAAGTTCGTAATCAAGCTCTATGGCGATTACCTTTTTTGCGATCTCTGCAAGTATTTTTGTAAGAGTGCCGAGGCCGGGGCCGATTTCGACAACCGTATCGTCATTTGTGATATTTGCAACTTCAACGATTCTGCGCAAGATCGAAGGATCAAAAAGAAAATTCTGCCCGAGGTGTCTTTTCGGCATAGTAAATTAGTCTAACTCCTGTCTTTTCCTTTTAGATAATCTGCAAGAAGTCCCCTGCTGTGCTCGTCGTCATGACAATAAATACAGAGATTCTCCCAGTTGGAGCCGTCGGAAGGGTTGTTCCGGTGATTCTCGTCTTTATGGTGCACGGTAAGAAGGTTCCGGTTCTTGAAATCGAACTCTCTTCCGCATTTGGCGCAGATCAGGCCATGAATTTTCAGGGATTGTTCCCTGTAATTGAATGCAGGGGCGGCGCTTTCTTTTAATTCCCTGACGATTTCAGCGGCGGTCTTGCCTGCCGATAACTTTTGCGGCTGAGGTTTTCTGAATTTTATTCGCTGCCTGCTTCCCATTTATATTGCAAGCGCAGTCATCTGGTCGAGATATTCTCTCAAAATATTGAAATCTACATCTTTCAGTTCGAGACCTTTGAATATCACGCGCACAGAGGCCCCTTCGGAAAAAAGGCTTGCATCCTCCCGGTTGAGCAATTTTGAAATGAGCGTCCTTCTCGGTTGCGCTTCAAGATAATTGCGTACAGAGTGTCCTTGTCTCAACCTGACAATAAAGAGTTTATCGAAATCAGCATCTCCTGTCTGTATTTCTTCCGAACCGCCTGCCTTTGCTGCCGCCCTGCCGGATTTTTTCCTCTTGCCGATGCTGAGCCCTGCCGGGAAACTTCCGTATAAGGAGATTGCGAACTCAGAAGGATTATTCTTCGCAGGAGTAAAGCTACACCTGTATTTGTACTTATTGTGTATAGCGTGTAGGAGGTAAATTCTTGCGCGGAGGCTCGATAACACCTCAGCCGTGCCGTCAACGGCCTTCGCAAGCCCTTCCATGTGGGTTTTATACCGTCTCGCCTTGAGCAATATGACAATCAGCGCAATGGCGAAAAGAACGAGAGCCGATATCAGAAAAATTTGAGTAATATTCATCTTGCCGGAATTATAACAAAGGACAAGGACAACCACAAGAGCAATAATGCGGATTCGTGTTATTATAAAATTTATGGCAAAGATAAACATCACAACTCTCGGCTGTCCCAAGAATCAGGTCGATTCGGAGCATCTGACAAAGGCGTTTGCATCGCAAGGTTTTACGCCTATAGACGATCCGAATGATGCGGATATAATACTTGTAAACACATGCGGATTCATCAAAGACGCAAAGGAAGAATCCATAGAAGAAATACTCAATTTAGCAAAGCTGAAAAAGGGCGGCAAGAAACTCATAGTATTCGGATGTCTTGCGAAACGATATAAAGATGATCTGATGAAAGATATCCCTGAAATCGACGCCATCTTCGGGGTTGGAGAAGACAGCAGCATAATTGAATACTGTAAAAAAATAACGAATCGGAGAAGCGGAGATACGGTGACACAAAGACAAAAAAATTTACCGATTCACCCATTCGCCGATTCACCCATTCACCGATTCAGCAGCTACGCCTATCTCAAAATCGCGGAAGGCTGCAATAAAAAATGCACGTTCTGCGTGATACCCTCGATCAGGGGAAAGTTCAGGAGCGTCAATTCCGGGCAGATATTAAAAGCGACAAAGGAGCATATCCGTAAAGGCGCAAGAGAGCTTATACTCGTAGCGCAGGACATTACCAATTACGGAAAGGAATCCGAAAACTACAACCTCGTTTCTTTACTCAAGGACATGGCAGCCATTAAGGGAAATTTCCGCATCAGACTCCTTTATCTGTATCCCACGGAAATAACCGACGAGTTGCTGAAACTCATCGCCAAAGAAGACAAAATACAGAAATACCTCGACATTCCCCTCCAACACTCGGAAGACAAAGTTTTGCGGGCAATGGGAAGAAGGGGAACACGCAAGGAATACATAAAGCTAATAAGAAATATCAGGCGCACCATACCGGGCGTTGCGCTGAGGACTACATTCATTGTGGGTTTTCCCGGAGAGACGGAGGAAGATTTCAACGGCCTTGTGGATTTCATAGAAGATATAAAATTCGACAGGCTCGGCGTCTTTAAATATTCAAACGAAGAAGGCACTCCCGCTTCAAAGCTTAAAGGACATGTGCCGGAGAAGACTAAAGACAGAAGGCTTGATGAGATAATGAGAAGGCAGGCAGCTATATCTCTCGAAAAAAACAAGGAATTGATAGGCAGACGATACGAAGCGATAGTGGAAGAGATCGACGGCAATATCGCCATTGCAAGGCTTTACTCACACGCTCCGGAGATAGATGGAGTGGTGATTATAGAGCAGTCAGCAGTCAGCGGTAAGCTGTCAGCAATAAAAGTCGGCGAGATTGTAAATGTTGAGATTACGGACGCGTTCGATTATGATGTAAAAGGCAAATTGGTATAAATGCGGAGGCTGTTTGGATATGGAAATATTTAAAGCCGTAATACTCGGCATAGTAGAGGGCGTTACCGAATTTCTGCCTATATCTTCAACAGGCCACTTGATACTTGCGGGAGATTTGCTCGGCTTTACCGGCGATAAGGCAAAGACCTTCGAAATATTCATACAGCTCGGCGCGATCCTTGCCGTGGTTTGGATGTATCGCGGGAAAATACTGTCATCCATAAGCGGATTCGGCGCGAAAGGATCGAACCGGTTTTTATTAAATCTTTTTGTAGCATTTCTGCCTGCCGCGTTTCTCGGGCTTCTAACGCACTCCATAATAAAGCATTACCTGTTTAATCCCGTAAGCGTCGCCTTTGCGCTTATAGCCGGCGGCATCGCTATATTTATTATCGAAAACACAGTTAAAACACCATCCGTAACGGACATAGACAAGGTCTCTCTTAAACAGGCGTTAGGCATCGGTTTGGCGCAGGCATTGTCTCTTTTTCCGGGCGTCTCGAGGGCAGGCGCGACAATAATGGGCGCTATGTGCTTTCGCTTAGAACGGAAAACGGCCACTGAGTTTTCCTTCTTTTTGGCAATACCTACAATGTTTGCCGCGACATCGTACGATCTATTGAAAAACATTAATAATCTAAACGCAAGCGATACGCCTACTTTTGCGATCGGTTTTTTCGTCTCCTTTTTCTCCGCGCTGCTTGTCATAAAGGCGTTTTTAGGGTTTGTCACAAAACATACGTTCAACTCGTTTGCGATATACCGTATTGTCTTTGGCGCGGCTATACTTTTTTACTATTTGTGAGGGAAATGATAAAATCAGACATGCAGGAAAAATCTGATGACGCTCATAATAATCGAAGCAAGCGGCTGCAGGAAATAGCAGGCGTAGCCTTAATATTAGGCGGATTATACCTTGCTGTCTCTCTCTTTACTTACAGCAAATGGGATCCGTCCCTGTTCGCATTTTCCAATACGCCGCCTAAAAATTACGGAGGCATCGTAGGCGCGCATATATCCGATACCATATTCTCTTTGATAGGCTTTTCGGGCGTTTTAATACCGATGTTTCTTGTTGTATACGGCATCAGAAAAGTTTTAGGCAAAGAAAAAAATATCGCTCATGTAATAGGCTCCCTTCTCCTTTTGGTTTCCTTATCCGCCCTTTTACAGGTAGTATCCAAGACCATGCATATTGACATCTCCGGAGGCATTCTCGGCCTTCTTCTGTCTGGCCTCTTTATAGGACTGCTCTCAGAGATAGGTGCATACATAATTTCCATAGCTCTTGTTATAGTATCTCTCATTCTCGCAAGCCCTGTGTCTATATTTTCTTACATCAAAGAGTTGAGAGGAAAAAGGACACTCGAAGAAGAACCGGAGCCTGAAGTTTATGATACGGGCATTATAATCAATGAACCGAAAATGGAAGCGGTGCGGTTACAGCCCCCGCCTGAACAAAAAACCGCGAGGGAGAGGCGTGTAAAGAAAACATCGGGAGACAGCGGTTACAATCTCCCTAATATGGAATTTTTAAAAGATGCCGAGGGCGTATCGGGACCGGCAAAAGAGGAGCTAAACACAGCGGCAGCAAGCCTCGAAAAGAAACTCTCCGATTTCGGCGTAAACGGTAAAATAAAGCAGGCGCACCCGGGGCCTGTGGTCACGATGTATGAATTCGAGCCCGCAGCCGGGGTGAAGATTAACAGGATAGTCTCGCTTTCAGACGACCTCGCCCTCGCACTTCGCGCTCAGAGCATCAGGGTTTATCCCATCGCCGGCAAGGCGACCATAGGCATAGAGGTGCCGAACAACGAACGCGCTACAGTTTCTCTTAAAGAAATCATTTCATCGGATATATTCCAGAAGAGCGCTTCGCTCCTGACGCTCGCGCTCGGAAAAGATATATTCGGCAATCCGGTAGTCGCCGATCTCGCAAAGATGCCGCACCTCCTTGTTGCGGGAGCTACAGGCTCCGGCAAAAGCGTCTCTGTAAATGCCATGATAATGAGCCTTTTGTACAGGGCCACGCCAGACGAAGTTAAAATGCTGATGGTCGATCCGAAACTCCTCGAGCTGTCGGCCTACAGCGATATACCTCATCTGATATCTCCGGTGATAACGAGCCCTAAAGAGGCGTCGGATGCGCTGAAAAAAATGGTATTCGAAATGGAAAGGAGATACAGGCTGCTTGCCGAAAAAGGCGCGCGGAATATAGAGACATATAACAGGCAGGCAGCAGAATCAGAACGCCTTCCGTATATCGTAGTATTCATAGACGAACTCGCAGACCTCATGTTCACGGCTCCAAGCGATGTCGAAAACGCCATTGCCCGGCTCGCGCAGATGGCGCGGGCATCCGGCATACACCTGATACTCGCCACGCAGAGACCGTCCGTGGATGTCATTACCGGATTGATCAAGGCGAACTTTCCAGCGAGGATATCGTTTCAGGTAACGTCAAAAATAGATTCGAGGACTATCCTCGACGCGCAGGGCGCCGAGCAGCTCCTCGGAACGGGAGATATGCTGTTTATGGTTCCGGGCGTTAAAATCATGAGAATTCACGGCGCATATGTAAGCGACGCCGAGGTCAAAGGCGTTACGGAATTCGTGAAGTCGCAAAGCATCCCAGATTATTCGTCCTTCGAAAATATTGTTGTTGCCGATGAACAGGAAAATGGAATAGACCTTACAGGTGAAAGGGATGAGATGTATCAGAGGGTAATCGAGTTTGCCGATTCCATCGGAGAGGTTTCTATTTCGTCCATTCAGAGGAGATTTAAGATCGGCTATAACAGGGCTGCGAGGATGATGGAACTTATGGAAGAAGACGGCCTCGTGGGGCCGCCGAAGGGCGCGGGAAAGCCGAGGGATTTCTTGGGCAGGAGATAATGAAGACAGAAGACAGGGCAGTCATGGCAGGGCACAGTATTTCCGCTCATTCTCGAAAGGCATCCAAGCCTTTCTCCGAGTTTAAAACCATTACCATTTGTTTGTTCTCTATCTTTAGCCTTTTGCCTTTTGCCTTTTGCCATGCTGATGATCAAGTAGAGAAAATCCAGAAGGCATACGAGAACATAAAGGACATCAGGGGAAATTTCATTCAGAAAAGCCATATCAAAGACCTTAAAAGGACAGATACATACAAGGGCGAGTTCTTCATAAAATCTCAGAAGATGCGGTGGGAATATAAAGGAGACAAGCCGCAGGCGGTATATATCAACGGAGACGATATAATCATCTATCAAAAAAAAGAAAGGCAGGCATTCAAGGCGAAATTCGACAGGGCAACCTACGGGCAGTCGCCGATTGCGCTTTTGGGAGGATTCGGAAATATCGATAACGAATTTAATGTATCGACTAAAAATGATAAATTGATTTTAAAACCGAAAAAACCTATGGGAAACATATCGCATATAGAGCTTCTGCCTTCTGACGGTGAATTCCCCATAGAATCCCTTACAATTATCGACACGCTATCCAACAGGGTCGAGATTCATCTTAAAGACGTGAAAATCAACACCGATTTGAAAGACAAAATCTTCGAATTCTCGCCGCCGGAAGGGGTGAATATATTACAACAATGATATGAAAATCAAAAAAATAGCCATAACCATCGGGGACCCTGCAGGCATAGGGCCTGAAATAGTATTGAAGGCAGTCATGTCGCATGAGATAGCCGGAATATGCGAGCCCCTGATTGTAGGAGATAGAGCCGTCATTGAAGAAGCTATCGACAAACTCGGCATTCCTGCCGGCATAAGAGACCTTGAATTAATAGACGCGGATTCTATCAGAGACAGGAACTTTCAAAAAAACAGACCCACTGCCGAGGGAGGCAAGGCCTGCGTAAGCTATATAAAAAAGGTTGTCGAGCTTGCGCTGAATAAAAGCATTGATGCTGTTGTAACCGCGCCCATCTCTAAGGAAGCATTGAAAATGGCAGGATTAAAATGGCCGGGCCATACTGAAATGCTTGCTGAATTAACAAATACAAAGAATTTTGCGATGATGTTTTACAGCGATAAATTGAAGGTCATCCTCGTTACGATACATACGGCTCTAAAAAATGTCCCTGAGATGATAAAAAAAGAAAAAGTCCTGAAAACTATCATGCTCGCTAAAAAATCATGCGACATGCTGGACATTAAAAATCCAAGAATCGCGGTTTCAGGACTTAATCCTCACGCAGGAGAATCCGGTATCTTTGGAGATGAAGAGATAAAAGAAATTATTCCCGCAATTGAAGAAACTCAAAAAATGGGAATTCCCGTATTAGGCCCCTACCCTGCCGATGCGTTATTTCATAAGGCATACAACGGAGAATTTGATATAATAGTCTGCATGTATCACGATCAGGGCTTGACGCCGTTTAAAATGGTAGCCTTTGAAAAAGGAGTGAATATGACTGTCGGCCTGCCGATTATCAGGACTTCTCCTGACCACGGCACAGCCTATGACATAGCATGGAAAGGCATCGCAAATCCCGCAAGCATTATCGAGGCGATAAAACTGGCGGCAAGAGTGAAAATATAAAATCGAGATTTTCATCCGCAAGAATATTAAGAGGCAATCAACTCCTCCTGAGCTACTCCATCGGCTGGATATGAAAGGGCTGCTAAGTTGATATATTCATATACATATTGTAGACTAATTGTAGGACATTGAGTATTATATGGAGGTGAAAAGGTGAAATTTATAACTGTAAGAGACTTCAGGATAAGACCGGGTTCCGTATGGGAGAACCTTGAGAAAAATAATGAGGTTGTAATTACCTCGAACGGCAAGCCCATAGCCCTCTTAACCGGGGTAAGCGATATCAATTTTGATGAAACTTTAAAGGCCATTCGCCGGGCAAAGGCAGAGCTTGCCTTATCAAAAATGCGAAAAACCTATCTTGAGAAAGGGTTGTCGAAACTCAGCGATAAGGAAATTGAAGCAGAGATAAGAAGCGCTAGAAAGGCAAGAAAATCTTAAATTGTATCTGCTGATTACAGGAGAAAATATTGCGGATTGTTTTAGATACTAATGTTTTGATCTCAGGCATTATCACTCCCTTCGGGAATGCGGCAAGAATTCTTGATATGATAGTGCTTGGAGAAATACATGCATTGTATGATGACAGGATACTGGAAGAATATCGGGAAGTTCTGCATAGGCCGAAGTTTGGTTTTGAAAAAGACGTTATTGAAGAGTTTTTGAGTCTTGTTGAATCCGAGGGATCTAAAGTTATAGCAATTCCGCTTAACGAAGAAATGATGGACAGGGACGACATTCCCTTTATTGAAACGGCTATAACCGGGCTGGCGGATGTTTTAATCACCGGCAATAAACGTCATTTTAAAGGGAAGTCAACAAGGCGAATTAAAATTATGACACCTGATGAGTTTTTGAAATTTTGGAAGACAAGGAAAAAATGAAAACAGTACACGCTGATAAAAGCAAAAATTCCGGCGTGGAAAAGAGAGGGTTAGAGTGTGAGGCGTATATCTTATTTACTTGAAAAACTTATATTGAATGAATTAATCTATATTAGAATGAAAGTGAAGGAAGGTGAAAGAAAATGCCAAAAACGATAACTTTACGGTTAGAAGATGAAATTTACAAGAAATTCAGCGATGCTGCAAGCGAAGAGCACAGAAGCATGTCCAATCTGATAGAAACACTCGCCTTAAAAAAACTGGATGAAGATATGCTTGTTGATGACTTTGAAATGAAAGAGATATTTTCAAATACAAAGCTGCTTAAAAAACTCGAGAAGGGGCATAGCCACTCAAAAATGAAAAAGGGCGCCCTGATTGGATAAATATAGAATTTTTGAGACTGAACAGTTTCTTGGAGACCTGAAACAGGATTTCGAGGGGCAGGGAGAAAGAATCAGGAATAAATTATTGGAGTATGTATATCCCCAGTTGCGTAACAATCCATATCTCGGGAAAAATATCAAGAAATTAAAAAACTACAAGCCCGACACATGGCGTTACAGGATAGGCGGCTATAGATTTTTTTATGAAATTAATGAAAAAGAACGAATGGTTTACATGATAGCAGCCGATTCCCGCAAAGACAGCTATTAAAAGATGATTAAACGCGAGTATTACTCTGACTCTATCGCAAATTTTCTGAAAGCCACCTCTCATTTCCAAATCCAAAATAAATAATGCTGTGTATTTTATATAAATAACCACATTATTTACTTGACATTTATAGATAATAGCGTTATATTTTAAACATAATTTCAATATGGTTTGGAGATTTATGGAGCAAAATAAAGAAGAAAGCAGAAATGAACGGTTTAAAAGAATAGCTGCCAAAAGGACAAACGATATTCTTGAGAAAATAAGGATACTTGGAAATTGCTCAAATAAAAGCTCTTATGAGTATACTGATGAAGAGGTCAATAAAATTTTTTCTGAAATCGACAAACAATTAAGACTGACAAAAGCCAAATTTCTGGGTGGGAAAAGAGAGAGGTTTAGATTGTGAGTATGTCCCCAGCTTGTAAAGGATTCTATGGCATCCCAATGCGATACCTTCTACATAGTTTCTTAGTTATGGCGAATACTCGTGACTGACAAACACATACCTGCAATTGAAATAGTCAAAGCAATGATCGAGAATATCGATAGTGCCATCAAGATCGAGCGTGTCAAGTATGATTCTGACACGATGGCTGCAGGAATTTCAATAAGCGGTATTTGGCACGGCATCCTTTGATTTGATTAAGTTAGTATTCGCGCAAAATTCTTGATTCTCCCCTTCCATAGGTTTATAATGCTATAAAATGTGCAATAAACATAAGAGAATATTAGGCGTCTCAACGCGCGTCGGGCAATGACGGATGTCGAAAGTCAAACACAACAGGAAGACACGAAATGCTTAGCCACCGTCAGTGGAGGTTGCGACACCGTCCCCGTGGGGTCATCGGATAAAGAAATAATTTCAGCCTATACTTATTTATTCTCTGAAAAGGAGAGCTATTCACATCCTAACTCTTATGATAGAATCGGCATAGTCATCACGGGCTTACATGCTGCTACTAAACAATGTCCATCTAAAGAACATGTCGATGCTATTATTGGCAAAATAAAGGCGGGATTAATAAAAACCCAATAAACCAACGGCAGTGGACAAGGACTGCCGCCTCTTTATTTTCGCCTCTTTATTTTTTTCTTGACAAATACATTCAAATATTCTTATATTTTTATATATCAAGGCGGGGGTGAAGTTTGTATGAGGTCGTTAGGCAAGAGAATAGAGCTTTTGAAGGTCATTGCTCATTCTGTGAGGATAAAAATATTGGAAGAACTTACTAAAGGCGTTAAATGCGTGACCGATTTCGAGGAATTCCTCGATATAAGCCAGCCGAATGTGTCTCAGCATCTTTCTCTCTTAAGGAGATACGGCGTGATTGACTATTATATAGACGGAAGGCTCAGGTGCTACTTTCTCAGGGATCCGATAGTCACGGATATCATTAGGCTTTTAGACAAGGACTACAAAGAGGAACTGCCTGCGCCTGCATGCTGTCCGGTTACTAAAAAGGGAAAATATCCAGGAAAGAGGAGGAGATAACGAATGGGAAAGGAAATCGTGATGTTTCTTTCAACAACGCCTTACAGCTTTGAGAACACACATACTATTTTCAAGCTCGCCGATGCCGCCCTAAGAAAAGGAAGCAAGGTACGGCTTGTAGCTTCCAGCGACGGCGTGTTTTCCATCGTCAAGGGACAACTTCCGCAATCCCTGTCGATGCTTGAGGATCTTGTGGGCAGGGGGCTGAAAGTGGATATATGAACAGGCTGCATGAAGACCCGCGGTCTTGCGGGTGAGGATTCGGTCGAGGGAGGAGAGATGAGCACCCTTAAGGGCCTTTTCAATGTCATAAAGACAAATCCGGTATTTTTGAATTTCGGTATATAGGAGGAGTTATGGGAAGCGTGAGCATAATTTTAAGGAGGCCGCCTTACGGCTCTGTCGACACATCAGAGGCAATCCGCCATGCCCTCGGCGGCGTAATAGAGGAGATGGATGTAAAACTCATACTCGTTGACGGAGGCGTGACTGCGGCGCGCAAAGGTCATGACGTATCCGGCACCGAATATTCGAGCATTGAAGAAGGAATCAAGGATTGCATAGATATGGGCGCCGCAGTATATGCGGATAAGGCATCGATGAAAGATCACCACCTCGATAGCGGAGATATTATAGAAGGTGTAACGATTGCCAACGGCTCCGATATTGCTGACGTAATAAACGGATCGGATGTAACAATGATTTTTTAGGAGGAGGATATATGCTTGTGATTATAAAGAGCGGCCCTGACACGCCGGATGGTAAAAGGGGCATTAAATTGGCAAGGGATATGGCTGCCGATATCTGCCTGATGCAGAATGCGGTGTATTTTTCACAGAAAGAGCGCCTCGAAGGCTTCTGCGGGACCGCATTCGTACTCGGTGAGGATGCGCGGTTGAGAGGCATACCTTCGGCGGATATGGAAAAGGGAGTAAAAGAAATAAATTACGACGAGCTTGTAGACCGTATGGTAAAAGAGGACAAAACGGTTGGGACGTTTTAGCTATGGAAAAGATAGTAATACTCGGCGGCTCTTTCGGAGGACTTACCGCAGCATTCGAGATTAAAAGGCTTTTAGGCGGCAAGGCGGAGATAACAGTTGTGAGCGATGACGAAAGGTTCGTCTTTCTGCCGTCTCTGCCGTGGCTTATTATGGGGCATAGAAGACCTGATGATATAACACTGAAGGTCTCTGATATTCTGAAGCCAAAAGGCATAGATTTTATTAATGAGGCTGCTATAAGAATAGAGCCGGATAAATCAAAGGTATTCACTGCCGCAAAAGAGATTCCTTACGACTATCTCATAATATCGACAGGACCGCATCTCTCCTTTGATGAAATACCTGGTCTCGGCCCTGATAAAGGTTGCACGGACTGCACCTTTACCCTCGATCATGCCGTGAAGACAAATCTTTCATGGAAGAAAATCCTCGATGAACCAGGCCCCATAGTTCTCGGTTCTGCTCAGGGAGTGAGCTGTTTCGGCCCTTCTTATGAACTCGCATTTGAGATGGATGCGGAATTGAGAAAAAGGAAGATGCGTCATAAAACGCCCATATTCTATCTTACATCAGAACCCTATCTTGGACATATGGGCGTCGGCGGCCTCGGCAAATCAAAAAGATTCTTTGAGGATGAATTCGCTGAAAGGGATATAAAGCCAATCGTAAATCAAGCCATTGAAGAAGTAACACCGGGTGAAGTAAGGCTGAAGGACGGTACAAAAATACCGTTTAAACTTGCAATGATTGCTCCCCCATTCAAGGGAGTGCCGGCGGTTGCGCCGCTGGGAAATCCGAGGGGCTTTATACCTGTGGATAAAAATTACAGGCATACGAAATACAAAAATATCTTCACTATCGGCGTTGCCATGGCAATTGCGCCGCCGGAGCCTACTCCTGTGCCGACAGGAGTGCCGAAAACAGGGTTTATGACCGTAACAATGGCAAAGACCGCGGCAGCAACAATTACATCTGAAATCAAAAACGAGCCGTTACCGACACCGGAGGAATTGTCTGTTATCTGCCTTATGGACATGGGTAATACCGCCGCATATATGAAGGCAAGCCCTGTTCTTCCGCCGAGACAGGAGGTATCGCTGAAAAAAGGCATCCTGTTCAGATCTCTAAAGGCCGCATTTGAAAAATATTTTCTCTGGAAGATGAAACACGGATTGGCTAATTTGCCGTAATTTTTTAGGAGGAGTTGAAATGAAAAGGTTTTCCCTTGTTGAATTTTCTGTCAGACATCCCAAGTTGATTGTGGCGCTGGCCGTTATTGTCACCATTGCATTCATAACGCAGTTCCCGAAGATGAAGACAGACACCAACCCCAAAAACATGCTTCCGGCGACATCGGATGTAAGGGTATGGAATGATGAGGTGGATAAGACATTCGCGCTTTATGAGGACATGATAGTGGTAGGAGTTAAAAACGAAAGCGGTATCGTCAACACGGAGACCCTCAATAAAATTAAGAAAATAACCGACGAAATCATGAAAGTCAAAGGAGTCGCTTCGCGGGACGTGAACAGCTTTCCCACAATTACCAATGTAACCGCTGAGAAAGGGACTCTAAGGGTAGCCCCCCTCATGACCGATGTGCCTAAGAACGAGGGGGAACTGAAGGCATTCCGGAAATATCTCTATGACAATCCCCTCTTTCTGAACCGTATTATCTCAAAGGATGGAAAGACCACTGCCATCTATGTCCCGCTTGAGAAGGGAAGCAACGGCAAGGAAATAGCGGACAAAATACGCGAGATATTAAAGAACGAGAAGGGCAGCGAGAAATACTATGTAGCGGGCGATCCCGTCTCAAGGGATACCTTCGGGGCGGAAATGTTCAAGCTCATGGGCATTTTCTCGCCGATAGCAGGCATGATAATGTTCATCGTTTCCTTCGTCATGTTTAGAAGCTTCTTCCTCTCAGTATCCATCATGATTCCTGCAATGATGATTATTATATGGAGCATGGGATTGCTGATAGGCATGGGATATCCCATCCACATAATGAGTTCCATGAGTCCCGTATTTTTAATGGCAATCGCAACGGACAGCATTCACATCTTCAATGAGTTTTATTTCAGATACCGTGAGAAAAGAGATAAAAAGACTGCCATCATAGAGACGATGAAGGTCGTGAGAAGCCCCTTGATTTACACCGACATCACCACGGCAGTGGGCTTTGGCTCCCTTATGCTTGCAAACATAATCCCGGTAAAGGTTTTCGGGTTCGGGGTCGGTTTCGGCACGATAGCATTATTACTCTTGAGTTTCAGTCTTATTCCAGCATTATTGACATTTATCAAAGTTGAAAGCCTTGAAAGCGCCTCTAAAAGAGAAGATATGGGCATGAGCAAAACGTCCCTGTTTTTAAGAAAACTCGGCAGCATCGGCGCCTACAGGCCGAAGTCGACGGTTGCTGTCGGATTTATTTTATTTATTTTTGCTATTGCCGGCATAACAAAGATAACGGTAAATAACAACATGGTGGAGTGGTTCAAATACAGGAGCGATATAAGGACGGCAGACAGGGTTCTGAATGCTGAATTGGGCGGCACGTCTTTGGGATATATTGCGGCAATCTCGCAGGAGGATGATTTTATAAAGACCCCGGAGGCGATGAGATACATAGAAGGGATTCAGAGACATCTCGAAAAACTCCCTGTGG
>JACREW010000075.1 GCA_016212685.1 Nitrospirota bacterium | reverse complement strand
GCCGGATGCCTATTGTTGTCGGAGGCGAAGCACTTGAGCTTTATACCCAAGGGTCTTATACAACAGGAGACATTGACCTCAAAACCCCTTATGCACTAACAGAAGCTGTTTTGAACGAGTATGGCTTTGTAAAAAGAGGCAGGGTATGGTTTAACGGATCATACGACCTTTATATAGACCTGCTGGGAGAAAAATTGGAGGAGGGCGCTGAGGCTGAAAAAAGAACAGAAGTGATAGAAATTGGTGACGGAAAGGCAATAAGGGTTCTGTCCATTGAGGATTTGATTATAGACAGGTTGAATGCATTTAAATGGTGGGATGATAAAGACAGCAAGATGTGGGTAAAGATATTAATTGAAATCTGCAGGAATATGGGCAGAGGACTCGATACGGATTATTTGAAGGAGAGAGCATTATCTGATGACCTGCAGGATATTCTAAAAGAGATATTTCAGGAGTTGAAGATATGATCAGGTATGATGAATTAAAAGAAATAGCTAAAAAGGTGCGTGCCGATTTAACAGAAAAGGAAATTATAGACCCATCCAATCCAAAGGTGAGAAAAAAACCGAGGGATGACGAAAAAGCTGCTCTGATTTATATGCAGGCAGTTAACAGATTGAAAAAATATCCCCCGAAGATTACGCCGTCAAATCGTATTCGTCTGCCGTATTTTAAATAGTATTTACCGACCGATTACTGCCTTTATTTGATGTTCTGTATTGAAGTATAATACCGCATGAACTACAAACTCACAGAAAAGGTAAGGGCTGCCGGCTGAGCGGCAAAGATGGGTCCGTCGGACCTTGAAGAAATCATAAGCGATATTCAAACCTCTGAAAGTCCTGCTGTGATTGTCGGCCCGGGAGATGATGCCGGGGTCTATTTGCTCAACGGCATTGCTATAGTCGAGACAGTCGATGTTATCACGCCTGTGGTGAACGATCCTTTCACCTTCGGCGCCATAAGCGCCAATAATTCCTTGAGCGATGTTTATGCAATGGGAGGCAGGCCCGTCTCTGCCCTTGCCATTGCCGGTTTTTCTTCATGCGATTATGAGCCTGTTGTTTTTAAGGAAATATTAAGGGGCGCTGTGCATTCGTTAAACAGGGCGGGGGCGGTGCTAATCGGCGGACATAGCTTTGAAGACGCCGAACTTAAATTTGGCCTGTCCGTAACAGGCATTATCGACAAAGAAAAAATACTTAAGGTCTCCGGCGCGGAAGACGGCGATGTGATTATTATTACGAAGCCCATAGGCATCGGTATTCTTACAACTGCGCTCAAGGGAGGGAAGATAACCGATGACGGAATAATGCCTGCCGTCGAATGGATGCTCACATTGAATGACAAGGCATCGGAACTGGCGCTTAAGGCAGGAGCCATCGCTTGCACGGATATAACAGGATTCGGGCTTCTCGGGCATGCATATAACATGGTGAAAAATTCGAATGTCGATTTCGTTATCGAAAACAATAGGGCGCCGATTCTTGAAAATGTGCAGGAGATGATGGATGCCGGAATGGTTTCAGAGGGCGCATATAACAATCTGAAGTTCCTCGAAGGCAAAGTCGAATTTTCACAAGACATCGGCGAAGAAGGCAGGCTTATTCTTGCCGATCCCCAGACCTCCGGAGGTCTTTTGATAACGCTTAAGGAAGAGCAGGTGAAGGTGTTTGAGGAGTCGAACATATTCTTTCAGGTCATCGGCAGGGTTGTGAAAGGCTCCGGAAAGATTATCGTAAGGTGAACGGCAATCTTATACTTCTTCTTCATGCGCACCTTCCATACGTAAGACATCCTGAACACGAATACTCCCTTGAAGAGAACTGGTTTTTCGAGGCCGTGAGAGAAACATATATCCCCTTGCTTGACGCCTTCGAAGGAATGGTCAATGACGGCATAAGTCCTAAAATTACGATGTCCGTAAGTCCTACGCTTACCGAGATGCTCTATGATGAACTGCTTAGACACAGATTCGTGAGGCATATGGAGCATTTGATAGAGCTTTCGGAGGCAGAGAAAATAAGGACTAAAGGGTCTCCATTTGAGTCCTCGGCTTTTCTTTATAACGCCAAATTCAAGCGCATAAGGCAGTTGTATCTGGAGAGATACAACGGGAATCTCGTTTCCGCCTTCAGGAAATTACAGGATGACGGCCATATCGAGGTTGTCGCAACTGCCGCAACCCATGCCTTTCTGCCCGCGTTTGAGCATTATCCCGCTGCAGTTAAAGCGCAGATAGATGTCGGAATCAAAAGCTATATCCGCAGTTTCGGCAGACGGCCATTGGGCTTCTGGCTGCCTGAATGCGGCTACTTCAGAGGGCTCGATTTTTTTTTGAGAGACGCAGGCATGAAATATTTCTTCTTGGAATCTCACGGCGTTATCCATGGAAGGCCGAGACCCCGGCACAGCGTATATAGATCGGTTCTTACCCCTTCCGGCATTGCGGCATTCGGAAGGGATTTCAAATCCGCGCGGCAGGTATGGTGCGCATCGAGGGGCTATCCGGGAGACCCATCTTACAGGGACTTCTACCGTGACATAGGCTTTGACCTTCCCCTCGATTATGTGGGTAGTTATACGGGATTAGAAGGTATCAAGACATTCACAGGCATGAAGTACCACTGCGTTACCGGCAAGAGCGAACAAAAGCTTCCCTATAACAGGGCCAACGCTTTGAGAAAAGTATTAGAACACGCGGCGCATTTCGTGCAGGAAAGGGAATACGATCTTGCGCGTCTTTCCGGATTCGGTCATTTTTCTAAATCAGGCGGGCCTGTCGTCTTTTCGGCATTCGATGCGGAGCTCTTCGGCCACTGGTGGTTCGAAGGCATAGAGTGGCTCAATATCACGATCAGGAATATCTCCGAACATAGGGCATCATTTCGTGTTGTAACTCCTGTCGAATATTTCGATGAGCATTCTGCGGATTACATGGATAGTATCGAGCCTTCTCCTTCGAGCTGGGGAGAGGGTGGATACAACGCCATGTGGATTGGAGAAAGAAATCACCGCCTTTACAGGCGTCTTCATGCAACAGTGGAGAGGATGACATTATTGAAACAGAGAATCGGGGAAACGGAGAATCGGCGAGAGCGGGGAAAAAATACCGATTCACCCATTCACCCATTCACCCATTCACTCATTCAAAGGGCGATTAATCAGGCTATGAGGGAGACGTTCCTCTCACAGGCGAGCGACTGGCTGTTTCTGATGCAGAAAGGCAGGGCTGCCGAATATGCCGAAGAACGGATAATGCGCCATATCGAGAGGTTCGATATGCTTTTTTCGATGGTTATGAATCGTGATGTGAATGAGTCGCGCCTAAAAGAGATGGAGGAGAGTGATAATATTTTTCGCCGGCTTGATATTCTGAAAGATAATTAAGCCTTGCCTTCGGATAGAAGGTTATCGTAGGGATACGATTTCAGGTATGAGAGGAATTCGTCTAAGGCATGGGATAGAACCGCTGTTTTCTGCATTATAAGAGAGAAGTTCCTGTATATCTTTTCTTCCTTCGGCGTAATCAGCTTTAAGCTTCCGTATTTGATTTCTTTCCGCGCGGCCCATTTCGAGACGATGGATACCCCGATGCCGTTTTCGACGGCCTGTTTTATCGATTCGGTGCTGCCGAGCACCAGGGCAATGCTCATATCGCCGGTATTGATGCCGTGAGATAAAAGGTACTTTTCTATCATCTGCCTTGTGCCAGAGCCTTCCTCTCTAAGGATGAAAGGCTCTTTGGTGATCTCGAGTATGGAGACGACTTTTTTCTTTGCCCAAT
>JACREW010000073.1 GCA_016212685.1 Nitrospirota bacterium | reverse complement strand
GTCTCCGGGAGATTCGGATTCGTTAATATCAATAACTGCGGAGCGGACTACTATGGAAGATTCTTTTAATACCAGCTCCCCCGGAACCTCTACGGTATATGCGCCGAGCCTTACGGGTTGCTCGGATGTAATAATGAGAGTGGAGTAGCCTTTTATGACCCTTATGCCCTTGGGGAGATAAATCCTGTCGCCTGAATCGCCGGATTTTATAAGGTGCAGCATGTCTTCTATATGAACGAAACTTATGGCTCTCAGGCCTTTGGTTTCATCTATGGCGCGCCGCAAGACTCGCCGCAGCAACACCGTATCCATAACCTCCAGGGGGGTTGAAAAAAGCTCGATTGTACTGTCGGTTTTTCTGCTTATCAATTTCATAAGGGTCTTTGTCACGAGCAGATCGAAATACCTTTCCTCGTCCCTGAATATATCGGATGTCCTTGAAAGGGTATGTATGAAGTCTTTATTGATGCCTTTGATGCCGGGGATGACGGTATGCCGTATCCTGTTGCGCAGGTATTCATGCCCGAGATTCGAGGAATCCACAATAAAGCCTATGCCCTCATTGCCGAGAAATTTTTCTATCTCAACCCTTTCCGTTTCGAGAAGGGGGCGTATAATGGATGATTGCCTATTACCGAGCGTTCTGATCGGAGGAATCCCTGACAGACCCGACGGTCCGGCGCCTCTCAAAAGTCTCATAATGACGGTCTCCGCCTGATCATCGGCATTATGTCCGAGGGCTATTTTATTCGCCCCTTTTTCAGCGGTTATTCCGCAGAGAGCGTCGTAACGCAGTTCCCGCGCTGCTTCCTGTTTGCTTAATCCCTTTTCTTTGGCGTAGCCTTTTACGTCTATATGCCGCGTTATAAATTCTACGTTCATTGAGTTGCATATGTCCGCGCAGAATTCTATTTCATCCGGCGTTTCGTGCGGCCTGAGACCGTGATCGATATATGTTGCGGATAAATTTATACCGGGTTCATTCAGCCTATGCAGAATCGTGAGCAGGCATACGGAATCCGGCCCGCCGGAAAGCCCAACGAGGACATGGTCTCCTCGAGACAGCATGGAATATTTGCGGACGGTTTTTTTGACCCTTTCAATGATGTCCATATTATTTATTATACATTACTTATAAAGGCGTTGAAGAAGACTTGCGCTATGTGCAATGAAGTTATGTTGGAAGACAAAGCATTTCCGCTTCATTCTCGGAAGGCATCCGGCCTTCCTCCGAAGCTGCGCCAGCCCGCTTAGACATCCGTATCACGCATGGGCTGCCGAAGTCGCTCCAATACTTTATCTTCCAACACACTTGCGTTGCTTTACAATTTCACATCCGAGTTGATAATATAAAAATCGTTTTGGAGAGGTGGCCGAGTCGGTCGAAGGCAGCCGCCTGCTAAGCGGTTGTGGGGGTAACACCTCACCCAGGGTTCGAATCCCTGCCTCTCCGCCATTAAAAAAGTTATACGCAACGAGTTAAGAGTGAAAATACAGGAGGATCGAAATGAAGAGATTTAGCAAAACCATCATTGTTGGACTCGCTTTATCAGTAATTGTTATTGGCTGTAAAAAGAAAGAGGAACAGCCCATTCCCAAAACACCAATGCAGCCTCCTATGTCCACACCAATGCAGACGCCCATGCCTCCCCACGGAAATACGGGGCCTAAGGTAGAAAAAAAGATTGTGGTGCCGGAAGGCGTTAAGGCAAAGTGGAGCAAGGTAAAATTCATCATCGAAGACAAGACCTCTAAAAAGAGCAGCGAATTTACGGTCAATACAGGCTCCGAACTCAATGTACCGAATACAAATCTAAAAATAGTAGTCGGAGAATTCCTTCCCGACTTCAGGATGGACGAATCCGTCATTACATCGGCAAGCGACGCTCCTAACAATCCTGCTGTAAGGGTCGAGGTGTTCGAAAACGGCAAGAGCATATTCAAGGGATGGCTTTACTCGAAATTTCCGACAATCCATCCTTTCGAACACGCGAAATACGGACTTGCCCTGAAAGAAGGGATAAAGAAGGGCTAATGTCCATATATATCCCTCTGGGTAAAATACCCTCAAGCCCGGAGGAGAGAAAAGAGTTGCTGGCCGAAAAGGTGAAGATGGAGGAGTATCTTTCCGGCCTCCGACTGACCCATGTGCAGAGAAAGGTTGTGGAATTCCTTATTTCGGCAAAAGGCTATGCCGGCGATGACATCGAGACGAACAGAGACTTCAAGGTCGATTTGCCGGACGTGTCTTTCAATGCGCGCGCCGATATCGTAATTAAGGCGGGCGGTAAAATATTCTGCGTTATAAAGTGCGTTATGAGTTCTCTCGAATCATGGGAGAGGCATTCCATAGCCTTTTGCCGCGTAGTTGAATCGTATCAGATACCTTACTCGATAGTAACCGACAGCGAACATGCCATGATACTCGACGTAATAAACGGTAAACTTATAGCGGAGGGGCTTGATTCGATACCATCGAGGGAAGAGGCTCAACGGACGGCAAAGGAGACCGTTTTTTCTCCATATTCTCCGGAGAAGGCAGAAAGGGAAAAAAGAATCCTCCATGCCTTCGATGCTATGACCTGCCCGACAAGCGCTATCATACCGGAATAGATGCCCTTGCTTTGTTTGTCCTGTCCGCTGCCCTGTCTGTGTTGACAACCGCAGTATTGTGTGATAAAAATTGTATATAAAAAATCATAATTTTAAATGACAGAGGTGCTTTGCAGTGAAACACATGAGTCTTCCTTTCAGGTCTCTTGCCGTGAAATTCATATGCTTCGGGTTTGTCGCTCTAAGCGTTTTGATTTTGTATGTTCATTTCGAATCGAATTTTATCGAGCATACGAAAGGCGACGCCGCTGTAATCAACCTTACAGGACAGCTCAGATACCGCTCTTTCGAGATGGCATGGTTGGGCCACAGGATGACAGAGACAAAGAATCCACGGACGAAAGATATTCTTATTGGAGAACTGAACGGGAAAATAGAGGCGTTCGACGGCATTCTTTCCGATCTGAAGATGGGAAATGAAAAGATAGGCATAGAACCTGTTACATATAAAGAGGCGCTGCCGATGATCGAAGACATTGCGGGCAGATGGCATAAGACATTCAAACTGCTGCTGAAGAAGATTTCTAAAGACGGGGGGAGGGATCTGCTCGATGAGTATGAATCTATGGTTCAGGAATATGTGTCGGATATAGACAAACTCGTAAGCTTTTTAGTGGAAGACATAGACAGAGAGCGTAAGGAACACGAGGCATTAAGGTTCATGGCATTTCTTTTTTTCCTATCACTGCTCTTTATTTTGTTTCTTTTTGTGAAAAACAATATCGTCGCCTCTCTCCTCATGCTCAAAAGAGGGTCAGAGGAGATGAAGAAGGGAAATTTTGATGTGAGGATTGATGTAAAGACAAAGGACGAAATAGGCGCTCTCTCGGAGACGTTCAATGCAATGACGCAGACGATTAAAGACACCTTCACGGAACAGAAAAATACGGAACTGAGGCTGAAGAGGCTCAACCGCTCCCTTAAGACGCTTATCGAGTGCAACCATGCTATGGTGCATGCTTCGGATGAACATGAACTATTGTCGAGAACATGCAGGGTTATTGTGGAGGAAGGAGGCTATCGCTTTGCATGGGCGGGCTTTGCGGAACAGGATGAAGGAAAGACCGTGCGTCCTGCGGCAATGTCCGGATACGAGGAGGGTTATCTCGATACAGTTCGTATAACATGGGCTGATAACGAATGGGGCAGAGGGCCGACAGGCACTGCCATAAGAACAGGCACGCCGTGCATAGCAAGAAATATTGCGACCGATCCTCATTATTCACCGTGGAGTTCTGAAGCGATGAGGCGCGGCTATGCGTCGTCCATTGCCCTTCCGCTGAACGATGGAGGACGGACTTTTGGCGCGTTGAATATTTATTCGTCCGAATCCTATGCCTTTGACGATGAAGAGGTGAGGCTGCTAACAAATCTGACAGGCGATCTGGCATACGGCATTTCAACGCTTCGAATGAGAAATGCACAAAGGCAGGCGGAGGAAGCGCTTCAAAGAGAATCTAATATTAACGCTGCTGTTGCGGATCTGGCAAAGTCTTTTTTATCGTCGTATGTGATCTCTATAGAAGACATCTCGTATCTGTTGCTGGAACATGCCAGAAAGCTTACAGGCAGCGAATTCGGATATGTAGGCTATATTGACCTGATAACAGGTTATCTTGTAAGCCCGACGCTTACGAGAGACATCTGGGATGAGTGTAAGGTGATGGATAAAAATGTTATTTTCACCGAATTCAAAGGACTCTGGGGTTGGGTCTTGAACAACAAGGAGCCTTTGATGACGAACGAGCCGATGAAAGACCCTCGCTCCTCAGGCACTCCGGCCGGACACCTCCCTATTAGGAGACTTCTTTCATATCCCGCCCTATTCGGCAAGGATTTGATGGGACAGATCTCGGTGGCAAATGCTGACGACGATTACGATAACAACGATATGGAGATTATCAAACGTCTTGCGGATTTCTATGCCATTGCAATACATCGCAAACAGATGGAAGAGTCTTTGAGGAAATACACCGAAGAACTCGATAAAAAGGTAAGAGAAAGGACAAGAGATCTCGAATCCGCAAAAATGGCCGCCGAGTATGCGAGCAAGGCAAAATCCGACTTCCTCGCAAATATGAGCCACGAGTTGAGAACGCCGCTTAACTCTATCATCGGTTTTTCGGGACTGCTGGACGGAGGGATCGTCGGAGACCTGACGGAAAAACAGAGAGAGCGTAGGCTATATATTCAGCAGCGGACAGCACCTCTTAAGTCTGATAGACGACATCCTCGACCTTTCGAAGGTGGAAGCAGGCAAGATAGAGCTCGATCTGCGCAGGTTATCTATAAAGGAGACCCTGAAATCTTCGCTCGTAATGCTTAAGGAGAAGGCGTTTAAGCACAAGCTTCAATTGAGCCTTGATATAGAGCCTGATGCTGATATCGAGATAGAGGCAGACAACAGGAGAATAAAGCAGATATTGTATAACCTCCTGAGCAATGCGGTGAAATTCACTCCCGAAGGAGGAAGCATTGCCGTAAGCGCAAGGAGATGTGCGGAGGACTTCATAGAAGTAAAGGTGAAAGACACCGGCATCGGCATAAAGCATGAAGATATGGAAAAACTCTTTAAGGAATTTTCGCAGCTCGAATCGCCGTATTCCAAAAAATACGAAGGCACAGGGCTCGGCCTTGCATTAACGAAGAGACTTGTCGAGCTGCACGGCGGCAAAATACGGGCTGAAAGCGAGTTAGGCAGGGGCAGCGAGTTTAGCTTCGTGTTGCCGATACGACAGACTGCTGCAGGCTGAAACTGCCCGGCGGAGGGTGTATGCAGAAGAAGATTTTAGTTATCGAGGACAACGAAAAAATAGGATATTGCTGAGAGAGCTTCTGACATATCACGGGTATGAGGTTATCGAGGCGACAGACGGCCAAGAAGGGATAAAGGCAGCCGGAGAGCAAATGCCTGCATTAATACTCATGGATCTTCAGATGCCGGTGATGGACGGCTTCGACGCAATAAATATTCTCAAAAATGCCCCGGAGACAAAGGATATAAAGATTATCGCTGTTACGTCCTTTGCCATGAAAGGAGACAGGGAGCGGGCATTAGCCGCCGGAGCAGACGACTATATCGCAAAACCCATAGATATAAAGCAGATGTCGGAGATGGTAAAGAGATATATTGCATGAAGGGCAGCCGGCAAGTAAAACTTTCCCTGTGTGCCTTTGGGTAAGGATATTTTGACAAATCCATATCGCATTGTTTAATATATTGTGCCTTTAATGATAGCCCCGTGAGGCTAAAAGGGAGAAAGAGTGAAACAGACATGCAATAAAAGCGGCCTTCCTCTGAAGACAGGGGAAGGCTTTTTTGTGCCCTGAACCATGACAAAAGAACTGCTCAATAAAAAAGACATAGACAGGGTCCTTTCGAGGATAGCTCATGAGATCATAGAGAAGAACAAGGGCACGGAAAACATCTGTCTCGTGGGAATACAGCGGGGGGGTGTCCATCTTGCAAAGAGGCTTTCCGCAAAGATAGGAGCCATAGAACAGGCGGAGATGCCCGTAGGCTCCCTCGACATATCTCTCTACAGGGACGATATCGGCATGAGAAAGGAACAGCCCGTTGTAAGAAGGACGGACATACCTTGCGATATAACGGATAAGAAGATAATCCTTGTAGACGATGTGCTGTTCACGGGCCGTTCAATAAGGGCTGCGATGGACGCGCTGATGGATTTCGGAAGGCCTGCGGAGATACAACTTGCCGTCCTCATCGACAGAGGGCACAGGGAACTGCCGATAAGGGCGGATTACGTCGGCAAAAACATACCCACCTCCATGTCCGAGAATATAGAGGCGCAGCTCGAAGAAGAGGGGCTTGAGGACAGAATTATTTTGCAGGCTAAAGAATGAAAGATTTGGTAGGGATAAAAGAACTCGGTAGAGACGATATTGAGCGCATTCTCGATACGGCCGCTTCGTTTAAGGACGTCTTAAAGAGAGACATTAAAAAAGTGCCTGCCCTTAGAGGCAAGACCGTCGTGAATCTCTTTTTCGAACCTTCTACCCGGACGAAGACCTCCTTTGAACTCGCCGAAAAAAGGATCAGCACCGATGTGCTGAATTTTTCCGTTCCTACAAGCAGCGTGGTTAAGGGAGAGAGCCTGCTGGATACGGTCAGGACCATCGAAGCCTATGGAGTGGATTTTATCGTGATACGCCATTCCTCGAGCGGCGTGCCGCATTTCATTGCGCGAAATGTAAAGGCATCGGTAATCAATGCAGGGGACGGCATAAATGAGCATCCGACACAGGCGCTTTTAGACGCCTTCAGCATTGTCGAAAAGAAGGGCGGCCTCAGCGGCCTGAAAGTGGCGATAGTAGGAGATATCACCCACAGCAGGGTGGCGAAATCTAACGTCTATCTTCTTTCAAAATTTGGCGCTCATATCAGGCTCGTAGGCCCTCCGACCCTTATACCGGATATGTCCGGTTACGATGTTGAGGTATTTTACAACATGGAAGACGGTTTAAAGGACGTGGATGTGATTATGATGCTCAGAATACAGATGGAAAGGCAGGTCAAGGGTTTTTTCCCATCCACTGAGGAATATTCAAAAAACTGGGGGCTGGACGAGCAACGCCTCAAGCTCGCCGATAAAAACGCCATAGTTATGCATCCGGGCCCTATGAACAGGGGCATAGAAATAAGCTCGGATGTTGCCGATTCAGCCCAATCGATAATACTCGATCAGGTGACAAACGGCATTGCCGTGAGAATGGCCGTTATGTACTTACTGGGCGGGGCAAAGGGAAATGCGTAACGCGATGCTTATAAAGAACGGACACATTATAGACCCGTCGCAGGGAATAGACGGGATAGGGGATATACTGATTGAGGATGGAAAGATAGTTAAAATGGAGCAGAAGAGCAGAAGAGCAGAAGAGCAGAAGAAAAAATCTCCAGATTTTCGGATTATCGATGCTACCGGCTTATATGTAATTCCCGGCCTTGTGGATATGCATGTCCATCTCAGGGAGCCTGGATTTGAGCATAAAGAGACAATAAAGACCGGCACTCTTGCCGCCGTAAAAGGCGGAATTACGTCTGTCTGCTGCATGCCGAATACGAATCCGGTAAACGACAACAGAACCGTTACCGAATTTATTTTAAGGAAGGCATACGACGAAGGTTCATGCAATGTATATCCCATCGGAGCTATTACGAAAGGACAAAAGGGTGAGGAACTGGCCGAGATGGGCATGATGCGCGAGGAGGGATGCGTCGCGTTTTCCGATGACGGAATGCCGGTAGTGAACGGCATTTTAATGAGGAGGGCGCTTGAATATTCAAAGACATTCAATGTGCCTATAATCTCCCACTGCGAGGATATAAGCCTTTCAGAAGGCGGCTCTATGAATGAAGGCGCCCTTTCGACACAGCTCGGACTTAGGGGCATCCCATCCGCTTCCGAAGACGTAATGGTAGCGCGGGATATTATCCTTGCGGAGCTCACGGGCGGCAGGCTTCATATTGCCCATGTGTCCACGGAAGGCTCTGTTCGGCTTATAAGGCAGGCAAAGGAAAGGGGAGTAAACATTACGGCAGAAACCTGCCCTCATTACTTCACCATCACGGAGGATGCGGTTAAAGGGTATAACACCAATGCCAAGGTGAATCCTCCCCTGAGAACACAAAAAGATGTTGAAGCGGTAAGGGAAGGGCTGAAAGACGGCACTATAGATATCATAGCTACCGATCACGCGCCGCACCACAGGGACGAGAAGCTTTTGGAATTCGATAAAGCCCCGTCGGGCATATCCGGATTTGAAACCGCATTGTCTTTAAGCCTGATGCTCGTCCATGACGGGGTTCTAACGATGTCACGGCTTGTAGAAAAAACGGCGCTGCATCCGGCAAGAATTGTAGGTATAGACAAAGGGACATTGAAAACGGGTTCCGACGCTGACATTGCGATAACGGACATGAACAAAGAGTTTAAGGTCGAGCCGGATAAGTTTATCTCAAAGGGCAAAAATACGCCGTTTGACGGATGGAAACTGAAAGGTATGCCTATTATAACAATATGCAAAGGAAAGATTTATGATTGGAGGAGTTAATTTGATAGGGCATAGTATTTCCGCTTCATTCTCGACAGACATCCAGTCTATCTCCGAAGCTTCGACAGCCCGCTTAAACATCCATGTTACGCTTGGGCTGTCGAAGTCGCTTCAATACTATGCCCTATCATTGTAAATATAAAGTTAATTGGAGGATAGATGAGTAAAGCTCTGCTTGTATTGTCTGACGGAACGGTTTTTGAAGGAAAAAGTCTCGGCTCTGAAGGAGAGACCATAGGAGAGGTTGTTTTTAATACCTCGATGACAGGGTATCAGGAAATATTGACCGATTCTTCTTATAAAGGCCAGATAGTTACAATGACGTATACCCAGATCGGCAATCACGGGATCAATACGGAGGACATCGAATCCGGAGGCGGGATAAAGGCAGAAGGGTTTGTGATAAAGGAGGCGTGCGATTTCCCGAGCAACTGGCGTTCTTCAATGAGCCTCGATGAATATCTTAAAAAATCGAACATTACGGCTATTCAGGGTATTGATACAAGGGCATTGACAAGGCATCTGAGAAATAGCGGCGCGCAGATGGGAATAATCTCTGCAAATGACTTAAAGCCGGAAAGCCTTTTGGAAAAGGTCGGAAAGCATTCCGGGATATCCGCTTATGATTTTGTTAAGGACGTGACTACAAAAGAGAAATATTCGTGGAAAGAGGGCTGCTGGAAAATTAGAGCAGAAGAGCAGAAGAGCAGAAGATCAGAAGAAAAAACTTCCGAACTAAAACGGGTTGCGGTTTATGATTTCGGAGTAAAGTTCAATATCCTCAGAAATCTTGTTGAGGCAGGCTTCAATGTCAATGTAGTGCCTGCGCAGACGCCTGCCGAAGAGGTCCTTGAGATGAATCCGGACGGCATACTTTTGAGCAACGGGCCGGGCGATCCGGAGACCGTGACATACGGCATCGATAATACGAAAAAACTTGTCGGCAAGAAGCCTATCTTCGGCATCTGCCTCGGACATCAGATACTCGGATTGGCGATGGGCGGAAAGACATATAAATTGAAATTCGGCCATCACGGAGGCAACCATCCCGTGAAAGATTTGAAGACAGGACGGGTGGAGATGACATCGCAGAATCATAACTATTGTGTAGATATAAACAGCCTCAAAGGCAAAGTGAAGCTTACGCACAGAAATTTATTCGACGGCTCGGAGGAGGGAATGGAGCATGTGGAACTTCCGATATTCTCGGTGCAGCACCATCCAGAGGCAGGCCCGGGTCCGAATGATTCAACGCATTTGTTTAAAAGATTTAGGGAGACGATGGAGAAAAAATGTTGAAGGAAATAAAATCTGAGATCTACCATCTTCTTCATCCGAAGATGGCGTTTTTTCTCACAAGCATTGCAAAGGACGGCAACCCTAATGTCATGGCGTGTGCATGGGCTACGCCTGTAAGTGAGGAGCCGCTGATTATTATTGTTTGCGTGGAAAAGAGCGCCTATACGGCGGAGCTTATTAAAGAGACAAGGGAGTTTGTTATAAACATCCCAACAAAAAATCTTGTTAAGGCATTATTGATATGCGGAAAGACATCGGGAAGAAATTCGGATAAATTCAAAAAAGCAGGACTCAAATACAGCAGCGGACCGAAGATGGTATATTTTAATACCGCTTAATCATAAATAATTGTCGGTGACAGCTATAGAATAAACGCGTTTAAGGAGTAATATGCAAAATTTATCAAAAATCAGAAAGAGAAAATTCAGGTATCCGAAAGAGATTGAAGAATATTTGGCTGTAAGAGAAACACAAGCTGTATATTCAAGCAAAATAGATATTCCATATCAAAGAGCCTGTGATTGCAAGCTTACTCATATAAATTGTCAAACTCCTAAAGATTGGATAAAATCTCAACTGGGTGTTTGGCAGTTCAATTATGAAAAGAGAGATATACGAGACAAACAACTGCATCCGGCTACTTTCCCGATTTCACTTGCAAAAAAAGTAATAGAGCTTTTCAGTCATCGCGGAGAATTGGTTTTAGACCCATTTGTGGGTTCGGGAACAACTCTGGTGGCGGCGCAGGATTGCGGTAGAAATGCAGTCGGTTTTGACCTTAAAAAAGAATATGCGGCTTTATGCGGGCAGCGGCTTAATCAGGAAACACTTTTTGAAAATACAAAGCAGTTAGCGATACAAGATGATGCTTATAATATCCCTGCATATTTGGAAGAAGAGACAGTCAAATTGATTTTTACATCACCGCCTTATGCGAACTTGCTGAACAGGGCGAGGAAGAATAAAAGTCGAAGAGGTAATGAAAGGAAAAATGAGCAATATCTGAAGGTTGAACAATATAGTCAAGACCCGAGAGACCTTGGAACGATGAGTCTTGAAAAATATACAGAGGAGATGGGGGATATATACGAACGGTTATTGCCTCTTTTAAAACATAAGGGCCACTGTGTTATAAATGTCCCGGATATGTGGTGGGAAAATCAAAGGATAACCATACATATCGCGTTAGTTGAAGAATTAAGAAAACGCGGATATGAGTTGAGAAACATTATTATATGGGACAGGACTAATATCGTAAATCGCATAGGAATTTTCGGCTGGCCATCTAATTATATTACGATGGGAACAACCTTTGAATATCTCCTTGATTTTTGGAGGCCTGAATAACTATGGTGAAACTCTTTAATAAAGAAGAATTAATTGAAGAAATAAGAAAAATCTTTGAAGCGGGCTGGATGAGGAGCGTAAAAAGAACAGTTGATAGAAGAAACGATGGAGCTGTCGGTAACACCTTGGAATCATTGCTCGGCATAATGGAAAATAATTTGCCGTTGCCAAATGCGCGTGAGTGGGAACTTAAAGGTCAAAGAAAACATACCACTTCTCTGGTGACTTTAAAACATATAGAACCGTCACCCACTGGTGCTAAGATTGTTTCAAGTATTTTGCTTCCTTTATACGGCTGGAAGCACAAAGAGGCTGGGAAGAAATATCCGGATACAGAAAAAAGTTTCCGCTCTACAACGAGTGCTGTTGCACATACAAATCGTGGGTTTAGGGTTATGGTTGATAGAGATAAAAAGAAGGTTATTTTTGCTTTTGATGCCTCCAAAGCTGACACATCTAATTCAGAGATAGCCGCATGGCTTAGGACAGTACAACAACGGGTCGGGTTAGGTTCTATAAACCCTGAACCGTACTGGGCATTCGATGACCTCAAATATGCTATAGGCTCTAAAATAAAGAACTGTTTTTATGTAATTGCCGACACAAAGACCGACAATAAACATGAGCATTTTAAATACGAAAAACTTCTTGTATTATCTGGGTTTTCATTTGATAAATTCTTGGATTGTGTTGAAAAAGGCTATGTATATGTTGATTTTGATGCAAGGACAGGACATAATCACGGCACAAAATTCAGGGTAAAGCAGAATAGTTGGCCTGAATTATATTCAGACATAAAATTTATAGAACAATGAAAAATAAATAACTCGTTAAATTTTAAAATGACAGATTATCGAATAGATATAAGCGATAGATTATTGATTTTTAAAACAACCTCTTTCAAAGCCGAAAAGGGAAACGTCCTTCACAGCGGCATTTATAACAGGGAGATGTCGGCAAGCCTTGCGGCAGGCGCTGTTGTAATGCTGTCGGGATTTTTTTTTGCCGCGAAATATAGGATAACCGCCGTTCATTTTATTGCAGCGCTTTTTTTATTTATAATCCTTTTTCTTGTTTTCAGGGCGTATATATTCGGCGAGCCTTTGCTCGGCGTTGTGATAGACAAGGAAAAAGGGAATATCGATATATCTCTCGACCGGATATTCGGAAAGAAGAATCTCTCATTCCCGTTTGCAAGCCTTGAGGATATAAGGAAGGATCATAAATCAATCGCCGCTGAAAATCCCGACGGGATAAAGTTCGTAGAGAAGATCGCGCTGCAGCACGGCACGGTCATACCGGGCTTCGGAAAGACGGCTGAATTTTATACCGTGGAGATGGAATTCGAGAGCCGTCAGAGAATAATGATTTTTTCGTCGGAAGATTCAGCGGCGGCCGATGATATCGCATTAAAAATTAAAAATTTCATAGAGAGGTAAGGATGCCGAAAAGGAAAGATATTAAAAAAATACTTTTAATAGGTTCAGGGCCTATCGTAATAGGACAGGCCTGCGAATTCGATTATTCTGGAACGCAGGCATGCAAGGCCTTGCGCGAAGAAGGCTATAAGGTAGTGCTTGTGAATTCAAATCCGGCTACCATCATGACCGACCCGGAAATCGCGGATGCGACTTACATCGAACCGTTATCCGTGGAGATACTCGAACTTATCATTAGAAAGGAAAAGCCCGACGCAATCCTTCCCACCATGGGCGGGCAGACCGCCCTGAATCTTGTCGTGGAATTGTCGGAAGCCGGAATTCTCGATAAGCACGGCGTGGAGCTTATAGGAGCAAAGCTTCCGGCCATAAAAAAGGCTGAGGACAGAGAACTTTTTAAAGAGGCTATGAGAAAGATCGGCCTTGAAGTGCCCAAGAGCGCGGCCATCACCAACATGAAGGACGGGCTTGAAATAGTAGAACATATAGGATTCCCGGCAATCCTGAGGCCGGCATTTACCCTCGGAGGAACCGGAGGGGGCATCGCGTATAATTTTGAGGAATACCGGGAACTCCTCGAAAAGGGGCTGAAGTTAAGCCCTGTCAGTCAGGTGCTGGTGGAAGAGTCAGCCCTCGGGTGGAAGGAATACGAACTCGAAGTCATGCGCGACATGAAGGATAATGTCGTAATTATATGTTCGATAGAAAATTTCGATGCGATGGGAGTCCATACGGGAGATTCGATCACCGTTGCCCCTGCCCAGACCTTGACAGATAAGGAATATCAGAGAATGCGGGACGCGGCTATTGCCGTCATCAGGGAGATAGGCGTCGATACCGGAGGTTCTAACATACAGTTTGCAGTAAATCCTGAAAACGGAAAGATGGTAGTTATTGAGATGAACCCGAGGGTTTCGAGGAGTTCCGCGCTTGCCAGCAAGGCGACCGGTTTCCCGATAGCAAAGATAGCGGCCAAACTTGCCGTCGGCTATACCCTTGACGAGATAAAGAACGATATAACGAGGGAAACGCCCGCATCTTTTGAGCCTACGATAGACTATGTTGTTACAAAGATACCCCGGTTCGCCTTTGAAAAATTCCCGGAGGCCGATGCCACGCTTACTACGCAGATGAAGTCCGTGGGCGAGGTAATGTCCATAGGAAGGACATTTAAGGAGTCTCTGCAGAAGGCATTAAGGAGTCTTGAGATAGGCTCGGCCGGACTTGAACCTGTAGAAATTAATATCGACGCTATTAAATCGAAACTTAAGACGCCGAATGCCGAGAGGATATGGTATATCGCGCAGGCATTGAGGCAGGGGATGGACGTAGATGAAATATATGAAACTACATGGGTAGACCCGTGGTTTTTGAATAATATGAGACAGATTATCGATATGGAAAAAAGAATTAGTTCAGGACTTGAGGAATTGAGAGAGGCCAAGGAATACGGTTTTTCAGATAAGAGGATTGCGGAGCTTACAGATAAAACAGAGGCTGAAATAAGAAAGTTGAGAAGCGAACTATGCATAAAGCCGGTATATAAATTAGTAGATACATGCGCCGCCGAATTTGAGGCATACACCCCTTATCTTTATTCGACCTATGAAAAACCGTTTTATAAATTAAATAACCCCACCCTTCCTCCACTTAACGCCCCCTCTAATCCCCCTCTTAAGATAAGAGGGGGACGGGGGAGTTATGGGGGTGAGGGGGGATTTGTTGAATGCGAGGCGAATCCCACCAGCCGCAAAAAGGTTGTAATCTTGGGCTCAGGGCCTAACAGGATAGGGCAGGGCATTGAGTTCGACTACTGCTGCGTGCATGCTGTCTTTGCCTTAAAGGAATTGGGATACGAAACCATAATGATAAACTGTAATCCCGAAACCGTCAGCACCGACTATGATACGGCGGACAGGCTTTATTTCGAACCTCTGACAATAGAGGATGTCCTTGGTATAATAGAACTCGAAAAGCCGGAAGGCGTGATAGTCCAGTTCGGCGGGCAAACGCCCTTAAAATTAGCGGTGCCTCTTGAAAGGGCGGGCGTGAAGATATTGGGCACATCTCCGGATTCGATAGACAGGGCGGAAGACAGAAAACGCTTCAAGGAACTCCTGCATAAGCTCGATCTGAAACAGCCGGAGAGCGGCACTGCGATGTCCATCGAGGATGCCGTCGGCGCGGCTGATAAAATAGGTTATCCTGTGATGGTGAGGCCTTCGTATGTCCTCGGCGGAAGGGCGATGGAGATAGTGTATGACGAGGCGTCTTTAATAAACTATATGGAGAGGGCGGTTAAGGCGTCTCCCGAGCATCCAATCCTCGTCGATAAATACCTTGAAGACGCCATAGAAGTGGATGTGGACGCCATATCGGACGGCATAGAGGTTGTCATAGGGGGCGTCATGCAACATATAGAGGAAGCCGGAATACATTCGGGAGATTCCGCGTGCTCGATTCCGCCTTACTCGTTGCATCCGGATATCGTGGATGAGATAAAGAGTCAGGCGCGGGCGCTCGCAAAGGATCTGAATGTCATAGGACTTATGAATGTGCAGTTTGCGGTTAAAAGACAGGAGACAAGAACCACCCCCACCCACCCCTCCCCCCTCGAGGGGGAGGGTGAGGGAGGGGGGGCAATAGAAGATTATGAAATATATATCTTGGAGGTTAATCCGAGGGCGTCCAGGACAATACCGTACGTGAGCAAGGCGACCGGAGTTCCCCTTGCAAAATTTGCCGCAAAAGCGATGTTAGGAAAGACATTAAAAGAGCTGGGACTGGCCGGAGAACGGGAAATAAAACATGTAGCCGTCAAAGAGGCTGTTTTTCCTTTCGACAGGTTCCCCGGAATTGACGTGATCCTCGGCCCCGAGATGAAGTCCACCGGCGAAG
>JACREW010000070.1 GCA_016212685.1 Nitrospirota bacterium | reverse complement strand
GTATGCCGCTCCTGATACTCGGACATGTCGATTCTTATCATTGCAGCCTCGTCGTCGAAGAGGAACTCGGCGAGCGCCTTTGCCAGTTCGGTCTTTCCAACGCCGGTGGGGCCGAGAAAAAGGAAGGAGCCTATGGGCCTGTTGGGGTCTTGAAGTCCTGCCCTTGCCCTTCGGATTGCGTCGGCCACCGCGGTTATCGCATCGTCCTGACCCACCACCCTTTGTTTGAGCCTGTCTTCCATCCGTATCAGTTTTTTGATCTCGGTTTCGAGCATCTTAGATACCGGAACCCCCGTCCATTTGGATACAACCTCCGCGATATCTTCTTCGTCTACCTCTTCCTTGAGCATTTTTCGTTTTACCTGTGTCTCGATTAGCTTTGCGTTTTCGGTCTCCAATGCCCTTTGGAGTTCAAGCAGCCGTCCGTATCTAAGTTCCGCCGCCTTTGCGAGGTCTCCTTCCCTTTCAGCTCTTTCGGACTCTATCTTCGTCTTTTCTATCTGCTCCTTTATATCCCTTATCTTTTGGATTACCTCTTTTTCGCTCAGCCACTGCGCCCTTAAGACATCCCTTTTTGCCTGAAGTTCCGCCATTTCTTTATTAAGTTTTCCGAGCTTTTCACGGGCATCGGACGAGCCGTCATCTTTCATTAATGCCTGCTTTTCTATTTCGAACTGCCTCAGCTTTCTTTCAATTTCATCCAACTCCACAGGCATGCTGTCTATCTCCATCCTGAGACGCGCGGCAGACTCGTCTATGAGGTCTATCGCCTTGTCCGGCAGGAACCTCTCGGTTATGTACCTGTGGGAAAGCACTGCGGCGGCTATAAGCGCCGAGTCCTTTATCTTTACTCCATGATGCACTTCATATTTATCCTTAAGCCCCCTTAAAATAGAGATGGTGTCCTCCACGGACGGCTCTTTTATCAAAACCGGCTGAAACCTGCGTTCGAGCGCCGGATCTTTTTCCACATGTTTCCTGTATTCATCTACGGTCGTAGCTCCGATACATCTAAGCTCTCCTCTCGCAAGGGCAGGCTTCAGCATATTGGCCGCATCGACCGCCCCTTCCGCGGCCCCGGCCCCAACGAGAGTATGAAGTTCGTCTATAAAGGTTATTACCCTGCCTTCGGACTGTTCTATTTCTTTCAAGACCGCCTTCAACCTCTCTTCGAACTCTCCCCTGTATTTCGAACCGGCAATAAGGCTTCCCATGTCGAGGGATATTAATTTTTTATCCTTGAGCGTTTCTGGAACGTCTCCCGCAACAATTCTCTGGGCAAGGCCTTCGGCTATCGCGGTTTTTCCTACGCCGGGGTCTCCGATAAGGACGGGGTTGTTTTTTGTCCTCCTCGAAAGCACGTGTATCACCCTTCGTATCTCTTCATCCCTGCCTATAACCGGATCGAGCTTTCCTTTTTTAGCGAGGTCAGTAAGGTCCTTAGCGTAGCGGGCAATGGCCTGATATTTTTCTTCCGGATTCGGATCTGTAACACGGTGCACGCCGCGTATCTCCCTCATTGCAGATAAAGCATTATCAGACGAAACGCCGTGCTTTTTTAGGGTATCCGCCGAAGGGCCGTAGCTGTTTATTATCGCGAGCAATAGATGCTCCACGCTGATGAACTCATCCGTCAGATGCACAGACTCATCATAGGCTTTTTCCAGAACAGTCTTCAGCCTCGGAGCAATATAGACTTGGCCGAGAGGAGTCGCGCCGGATACCTTCGGGAATTTTTCGATTTCTTTGTTTATATCCGCCTTTAATGCGTTTATGTCCACGCCGAGGCGCTTGAGTATCTGATATGCTATACCTTCTTCGTTTTCAAGGAGCGCATACAGCAGATGCTCCGTCTCAAGCTGCTGGTTTCCTTTATTTTCCGCAATCCTCTGCGCCTCCTGCAGCGCCTCCTGGCTTTTTACGGTCAATTTATCCAATCTCATCTGAGTCCTCCTAATCTTCGCTGAATATCCTTCTCAGCCTATCCTCAAAATCCTGCCGTATATCGTCTTCGATGAATCTCATCATGTCTCTTATCTCGTTTTGCATCGCCTCCATGCGGCTTCTCATCCTTAAAATTATGTCCACGCCCGCCTTATTTACTCCCATTTCCTTCGTAAGCTTTATGACGAGGTTTAGACGCTCTACGTCCTCTTCCGAATAGAGCCGCTGCTGGTTTATCCTGTGGGGGCATACAAACCCTTCCCGCTCGTACATCCTTAATGTCTGAGGATGCACCTCAAGTATTCTGGAGACCACGCTTATCATGTATAACGGCCTGTTCTTATCTTCTTTCTTTCTCGTCATAGGTTATTTCACCATCCCCTTTCTCGGGTCTTCTTTATATAGAGATTCTATTGCCTTTATCGCTTCTTTCGCCTTTTCCGGCACCTCCTTTGGAACCGCGATCTCTATTTCAACGTATTCGTCTCCTCTCTGCTTCGATCTTGGAGATATAAAACCTTTTCCGGAAAGTTTGAACTTCTGCCCTCCCTGCGTGCCTGCAGGCAGTTTCATCATGGCGGTCCCGTCGATAACCGGAACCTCTATTTTCGCTCCGAGGGCCGCTTCACCGAATGTTACCGGAATCTGCACGTAAACATCATCACCCTTTCTTTTTAGAACAGGATGCGGCTTAATCGATATCTCGATATGGAGATCTCCCGTAGGCCCGCCTCCTGCGCCGGCATTGCCCATGCCCCTCAGTTTTACTATAGAGCCGTGATCGACCCCTGCCGGGATCTTCACTTTTGTGGTGTCGGTATAGATAGTGTTCCCTCTCCCTCCGCATTTTTTGCAGACCGAAGTAATCTTTTTTCCTGTGCCGCCGCATTCATGGCATGTCTGGGCGATCTTGAAAAACCCCTTTGCTGTTTGAACGCGCCCCGTGCCCTTGCAGGCAGGACATGTCTGCCATGATTCGGCCCCGCTTCCTCCGCACGCGTCGCAATTCATTGTCCGCGTAATAGTAATAGGCCTTGTTGCCCCTGCGAATGCATCTTCAAGGGTGAGTTCAACGCCCATGAGAATATCCTCTCCACGGGCATAATGACGCTCCGCCCCGAACCTTGTGCCGAACACATCCCCGAACACATCTCCGAAGTCGAATGACTCTCCGAAGTCAAAGCCTTTGAATCCCTCAAAGCCGCCGAACTGCTCGAATGTGGTGCCGGCCCTGTCGTATTCCGCGCGCTTCTGCGGGTCGCCTATAACGGCGTAAGCCTCGTTTATCTCCTTGAACTTTTCCTCGGAGGTTTTATCGCCCGGATTCAAATCAGGATGGTATTTTCTCGCAAGCTTTCTGTAAGCCTTTTTAATATCATCCTGAGATGTGTCCTTGCTCACCCCTAATGTCCGATAATAATCTTTTACAGCCGCCGGCATTTTATCACCTCTTATTATTCATATGATAAAACTTTAGTCGTATCTTGTCAAGTATTTTTATTGGAAACAGGTTAGATTGCCTCCTGAGAGACGATAAAAGGGTATTCTACTTTCCCTGCCTGTAATGAGCGGATAACGTTTCCGTTGCAAAAGAAGCCCGAAGGGTTTTGAGCTACAAATTCCATCTGCCGTACTTTTCAATCTTACCTATCTCTCCCTGCGAACCCAAAACATAGAGTTCAAGTAACTCACTCGGCACGCCGTCGGTATTCTCGGGCTCTTCAACAATGGTAGAGATACATCCCGGCGGGCAGGATTCGGGGTCCTGTTTTAACTTCAACGTATTTGACGGATGCATAACAAATCTCAGCGGGCTTGACGATGGTCCAGCGACGACACGCCACTGCCGTCGGTCTTGCGTTAGAAACCTTACCACTTCCCATGGAATGATTGCAGGCGTAATGAAACCTGAGAATTCTTT
>JACREW010000071.1 GCA_016212685.1 Nitrospirota bacterium | reverse complement strand
GTTTTTGCAAGTGCGTGGTTTAAAGTCTTTTTGCAGCACCTGACATATAATTTACAAATTAAAATCGCTCAATTTATATTTTTATTATATCAAAGCGTAATCAGTCCTGAAAAGCCGGTGAATGCCAGCGCTATGAGGCCCGTAATAACAAATGCCATCGGCATGCCCCTAAACGGCGCAGGCACGTCCGCAAGCTCTAATTTTTCGCGAATGCTTGCCATTATTATAAGAGCAAGGGCAAAACCGATACCCGATCCAAGCCCGAAGGCAAGGCTCTCGATAAAGTTGTAATGCTCGCCGGCGTTGATAAGCGGCACCGCGAGGATAATACAGTTTGTGGATATCAGGGCGAGGTAGATGCCGAGCTTATAGTAAAGACCGGGGGCCAGCTTTCTCATGATTGTGTCGGAGGCCTGCACCAGACCGGCTATAATGCCTATGAAAACTATAATCTTAAGAAACGTAATATCGAGCGGAACCATTATGTAATTGAAGATCACCCAGCTCATGGCCGCGCTTATCATCATAACAGCCGTAAAGGTAATGCTCATTCCCACGGCGGTCTCCATTTTTCTGGAAACCCCGAAGAATATGCAGAGCCCTAAAAATCTCGTGAAGACAAAGTTATTTATAAGCGATGCCGATATAATCAGCTCGAAAAGTTTTGTAAATTCGCTGCTCATGGCCCCTCCCTAATCAGTGATGCGCGCCGTGCGCGCCCTTTTTAAAGAATCTGACGTCTATCCAGTTAAACAATGCCATTAATATTCCGACCGCGAAAAATCCTCCGGCAGGAAGGATCATTATCAAAAGTGGTTTTGCGTTAATAATAGGCATTCCCCACAAAGAGCCCTTGCCGATAAGCTCCCTGAAGAAACTGATTACAGTCAGGGCGAATAGAAATCCTATTCCCATCCCTATTCCGTCAGCCATCGAAGGCGCGATCTTGTTCTTGCTCGCGAACATTTCGGCGCGTGCTAAAATGGACGCAAAGGCGACAATAAGCTGTATGTAAAGTCCCATCTGCTTGTAAACGTCCGGAACCGCCGCCGCCATGCTCATATCGGTAACAGTAACCCAGCCGGATATAACGAGCATGAATATCGGCAGCCTTATCCTCGAATGTATGACCTTACGTATTAATGAAATTGTTATATTGACCATTACCTGAACGAACAGCACGGCGGCTCCCATTAAAACTCCGTTCTTCAAGTTATTGGTGACCGCAATTGAAGGACAAAGGCTCAAAGCAAGCTTGAATATCGTGTTTTCCTTGACTATGCCGTTAGTTATGAGTTCCCAGTAATTAACCTTGTTATTGGCCATCTGCGGCACCTCCCTTCAGCGCCTTTATGAGGAAGTCTACGCCGTTCTTTACGGCGTCATCGGTAACCGCGCGGCTCGAAATGGTTACCCCTGTTATCGCCTGTATATATTCTGTAGTTTCTATCTTTACGAGCTTTATATGATTAAGGTCTTTGCCTGCAAATTGCTTTTTGAAGTCATCTTTTTCTATCTCGTCCCCGAGTCCCGGAGTTTCAGCGTGCGAGATTATATCCACTTTTTTCACTTTCAACTCTTTATCCACAGCGATAAGGGTATTTATATAGCTCGAATACCCCTTGCCGAACGATTGGACGACGTAGCCTATAACTTCATCGCCCTTTTTGGCGACAAAGTACTCAGCGGCCTTTCCGTGCGGTTTCCAGTCGCCCAGTTTTTCTATATTGTCCGCTTCAGGCATCAGCGCCTTGAGTGCCCTCTCTTTTTCTATTACGGCGTTTTTGAACATTATGGGAGATGTCTTCGCGTAAACCGCCGCAAGGATAGCCCCTCCCACGAGATATACGATGACGAGATTTATGGTTATCTTTATGATGTCCCTGCCTGTCATTTCTTGCTCTCCTTTATTTCTTTTCTGGCGCCGAACACCTTTGTCTTAAAGCCCCTGTCTATAATTGGAGAGAAACAGTTCATTATGAGTATGGCGAACATGACGCCTTCAGGGTATCCGCCTTTTAATCTTATTAACATCGTAAGGAACCCGCAGCCGATGCCGAAAAGTATCTGGCCAATTTTAACCGAACGACAAGTGACATAATCGGTAGCCATAAAGAACGCTCCCAAAAGCATTCCGCCGCTTAAAAGATGCACAATAGGATCGCCTGCGAACAATGCGCCTTTTGTCCCGAATATCCATGCTATCAGCGCTGCAGTGCCGAGGAACGATGCGGGTATATGCCATGAAATATAACCCCTATATAAAAGAAATGCCGCGCCTATAAGGAGCGCAATTGATGATGTCTCTCCGATAGAGCCTGCCCTGTGTCCCGTAAAAAGCTGTGTGTAGAGACTGATATTATCTCCGAACGCCTCCATCAGCTTTGCAACTCCTTCTTCTTTAAGTATGCCGAGCGGTGTGGCTGTGGTCTTCGCGTCGAACTGTATAAAAGCGGCCGTCGGCTCCTTCCATATGGTCATGAGCTTGGGAAACGATATCAGCAGGAACGCCCTTCCTATCAATGCCGGATTGAAGACATTGAATCCGAGGCCCCCGAATAACTGCTTCGTGATTACTACCGCTGCGAAAGAACCTACAATCGGGATATAAAAAGGAACTGAGGGCGGCAGGTTCATGCCTAAAAGAAGCCCTGTGAGAAAGGCGCTGCCGTCATTAACCGAAACCTTTCTGTTAAGCGACTTCTGAAATATATATTCCGAAAGCACGGCGGCTATAATCGCGATAGCGAGAATAAAAACCGCTCTCGGACCGAAGAAATAAGCCCCCATAACCGTAGCCGGAAGCAATGCTGCATTCACGCTCCACATTATCCGGCTTGTGGTCTCTTCGCTCTTTATGTGCGGACTTACCGATACGATCAATTGATGCTCTTTCTTTACTGTATCCATACAAGCTCCCTTACGGTTTAACCAGAGATTTGGCGAGTCTTACCAACTGCACTATCGGCCTTTTCGAGGGGCAGACATAGGTGCACGAGCCGCATTCGAAACAATCAAAAAGGTTATACTCCTTTGTTTCCTCATAAAAACCCTTTTCCGAGAGGATGCTCAGCATGGAAGGCATGAGCCCCATGGGGCATATGTCGATGCACCTTCCGCACCGTATGCAGGGGCCGAACTCTTCGGCATGTACAACCCCTTCTTCCGGGAGGACGAGTATGCCTGATGTGCCTTTTGTAACCGGCACGTCGAGGGAGTAGAGGGCAAAACCCATCATCGGGCCTCCCGATACGACCTTTGCGGCCTCTGATTTAAACCCGCCGCATTCCTCTATAAGATCGGAAACCAATGTGCCTATCTTCACCATAAGATTTTTAGGCTCTTTTATCCCTTCTCCGGTAACTGTTACGACTCTTTCTATAAGGGGCTTCCCGTAACGCGCGGCCTCATAGATCGCCGTTGCCGTGCCTATATTATGCACCACAACTCCGACATCCATCGGAAGCCCTCTCGGAGGCACTTCCCTGCCGACAGCGGCCTTAATAAGCATCTTTTCCGCGCCCTGAGGATATTTCACTTCGAGGGGACATACTTGGATATTGGACTCTCCGGAAACGGCATTCTTCATCGCCTCGACGGCGTCGGGCTTGTTATTTTCTATTCCTATAAAACCTTTATTGACGCCGAGGATTTTCATCAATACCTTTAGGCCTTCGACGACTTCCTGCGGCCTTTCGATCATAAGCCTGTAATCGGCGGTAAGATACGGCTCGCATTCGGCTCCGTTAAGGATAACAACGTCCACAGGCTTTTCCTTAGGGGGAGAAAGCTTTACATGCGCCGGGAATGCGGCGCCGCCCATTCCGACGATTCCGGCGTCCTTTACTTTTGCCCTCAATTCTTCGGGCGGGAGTTTCATATAATCGGGATTGTCCTTAAGGGACGTCCATTCCTCTTTGCCGTTGTTTTCTATTACGACAGACATGACCATTCTTCCCATAGCATTAGGAAACTCTCCAATCGCGATCACCTTGCCGGAAACGGATGAATGAACAGGGGCTGAAACAAATCCTTCCGGAGCGCCTATAACCTCGCCTTTCTTCACTTCCTGTCCGACGATCACAGACAGCTTGCAAGGAGCGCCTATATGCTGCGCCAGCGGAATAACTACTCTTTTAGGGGGTTTCGCTGGAGAAATAGATCTGTCTTTGGAGATATCCTTCTTATCAGGCGGATGAATTCCTCCTTTGAATGTTGCAAGGGACATTGAAGGTTCCTCCATTCGCGTTATGCGTTATAGCGTCTATTGCGTTTATTTTCAAACTATAAACCAATCTCTATGACGCTGGACACTATAACATTCTGTAGGCCAAAAAAGCCTATAAGTAATAACACGACCCCGCAAGATATGTCAAGGCAAAATAGAAATGTGTCAAGCCAAAATAGAAATGTCCGGTTTCCGGCAAAATAGAACTGAGATTTTTTTGCTCTGAAAGGAGTCAGGATTCAAGAAAAAATAAGGTGTTATATAAGTCCGGGCAGGGGTTCCGTCCAATTGACCTGCGCTATCAGCCTGCGGACAAGTTTCAGCCTTTCTTCAGGTGAAAAATCGAAATAAAGAGAGCTTTCCATGAGGATCGATATTATTTCTTTTACCTTTTGATGTTCCATTGTCGGCCCCCTTGAATCCCTTCTTGCTTTAGTTATCGGGAGAAAACAGAGGGACTTTATGGAAATGGTCAATTTTAATTTTCGACAGGAACGATAGATATTATGTTTTGCACGGCATCTCTTACAATCTCTTGAACATTCTGGTCTTCGTCATTTCCCGCATTGGCAAGAAAAGGCAGGGCATCCGTATGCCCTATGATGCCGAGAAGATTTGCCCCATCGCCTCTGACATTTGGATTTTCGTCTTTTAAGAGGGCGGCGATAGCAGGTATAAGCCTCGCAAGAGGCTCCGGTTTCCGTTTTATCAGTTCCTCCACAAGCGCGGTAGCGCCAAGCCTTACCCTCATCCTTTCATCCTTCAGCATATCGATTATCAGCGGGAAAAGGCTCTCGTCGTGTTTGAACATGTCTGTAATGTTCTCAAGAAACCCCTTCTCCATATGATCGAGAATCATTGTTTTAAGTTCTTCGTCTAACATCTTACCCATGCCAGTCGTACCTTCTCCTCTTCCTGTGAAAAATATACTTCTCAGCCGAAAGCGCAGCCATACACCCCTGAGCCGCAGCAACCACAACCTGCCTCACTTCCGTGCATATCACATCCCCCGCGCTGAATACTCCGGGAATATTAGTCTCCATCATCCTGTTTGTCGAAACGCATTCCTCTTCCGAAACCTCTACCGTTCCCTGAAGAAAATCGATTATAGGCTTGCTTCCGTGAAGATAAACGAATACGCCGGAAAGCTCGATCGCGCTTTCAGCGCCTTGCGCGTCCTTGAGCGTTATCTTTTCAACAAGTTCGTTCCCTTCTATAGCAGTAACCGTATGCCCTAAAATAATCTTCACATTCTGAATCTTTAAGGCAGGATAGTCGTCATCTACCTTAAGTTTCTTTGACGGCGATACGAGATAAACCGTCTCCGCGAACTTCGATAGATACGCTGCCTCTTTTGCGGCCTCTTCCGAATCGCCAAGAACGCATACAGTCTTGCCCTTAAAAAACGCAGCGTCACAGATGGCGCAGTAGCTTACTCCCCTGCCTAAATATTCAGCCTCGCCTTTTATGGTCGCCTTTCTTCCCATAGAGCCTGTGGCGATAATAACTGACTTACCCTCGTACGTCTTTTCCATTGTAAAGACCTGTTTTGTTTCGCCTTCAAGCGAAACGCCTATGACCTGCGCCTCTACATACTCCGCGCCGAAGTCGACGGCCTGCCTGCGGAATATATCCAGCAATTCCTTGCCGGTCATCGGCTTGCATATTCCCGGATAATTTTCGATCAGGCTTGCGAATCCGAGCGCGCCCGCGGATGAGGACTTATCCACAACGACTGTTTTAAGTTTCGCCCTCGAAGCATACTGGGCGGCGCTCAGGCCCGCAGGACCCCCGCCGATTATGACCACATCGTATAGTTCTGACATAAGACCTCCTAAAATTTCTTCATCAAATTATAATACGTATCTCTTTGCGCCGCCTTGAACCCCGCCCTCTTTATTGCCTCTATTATATCCTCTTTCGACACCAGATAACTCACCCCTGCCGCGCGGACGACGTTTTCCTCTATCATCGTGGAGCCGAAATCGTTTGCGCCGAATCTCAACGAAACCTGCGCAAGCTTTAATCCCTGAGTAACCCACGACGCCTGAATATTTTTGACATTGTCGAGATAAATCCTCGACAGCGCAAGCACCCGCAAATAATCCACCGCAGTCGCTCCCCACGGGGACAGTCCCGATTCTACGACTTCTATAACCCCTCCTTCGCCTCCCCTTAATTTAAGGGGAGGATGGGTGGGGTTATCTGGGACAGTCCCCTCCGCCGGCTGCTGCTGAGCTAATTCCGTATTTTTCGGCTGGAAAGACCACGGGATAAATGCGGTAAAACCGCCTGTCCTGTCCTGCAAGTTTCTTACGGCATCGAGATGCTCGATTATATCCTCAGGCTCCTCCACGCTTCCGAACATCATGGTCGCGGTTGTCCTCATGCCGATTTTATGAGCCTCTTCCATTACCCTGAGCCATTGCGAGGATTTTATCTTTTTCGGGCTTAATATCTCTCTCACCCTGTCGGACAATATCTCTGCCCCGCCTCCCGGTATAGAATCAAGCCCTGCATGTCTCAATATTACAAGCGTCTCCTTTATTGTCAGGTGATGTTTTTCTGCAAGATAATTGATTTCAGGCGGAGAAAAACCGTGCACGTTTATCGAATAGCGGTTTTTGATGGATTTAAGCAGGTCGATATAATAGTCCATTCCCAATTCGGGATGTATGCCTCCCTGAAGAAGAATCTGCGTGCCTCCGAGGGCGATGGTCTCGTCAATTTTTTTAAATATCTCATCCTTATCTAAAAGATACGCGTCAGGGCTGTCCGGGTCGCGGTAAAACGCGCAGAATTTACACTTATTAACGCAGACATTCGTGTAATTGATGTTGCGGTCAACGATGAATGTGACAATACCCTCCGAGTGGAGATTTTTTCTGATATTATCCGCCCTCTCTCCGAGATCGAGAAGATCGGAATTTTTTAAAAGATTTAATGCCGTATTTTTATCTATTCTATTCAAAACCAGTTACACCTTCAAAATAAGATAATCGCAATGCCCGCTGTAGAAAGGTAGTCATTTATCTGTCCGTAGCCGCCAATGGTTTCTGCATGGCAAATATAGACGCAGCAGCAAGCGGCTTTTTCGATTTCAACTCTTTTGTCATAGTGCCGTCTTTAATGTGGTAGTCTTTGTT
>JACREW010000068.1 GCA_016212685.1 Nitrospirota bacterium | reverse complement strand
AGACCCTGAGAGCTTTTCAATGACAGGCCTTATGAAAAGACCAAAGCAGACAGCAATCGCTACAGGGTGTCCTGGCAGGCCTAAAACAGGCTTGTTATTTACAACAGCTCCAATCATCGGTTTGCCGGGCTTCAACGACAAGCCGTGAAAAACCACGCCTGCGCCGCCTTGTGAGCGCGCGATGTCGTTTATAATTTCCGCTGTCATATCCTTTGTGCCCGCGGATGTGCCTCCGCTTATAAGAACCATATCCGAATCTTTAACTGAATCCTCGATGGCCTTTTTTATTGTCCCGTAATCGTCTTTGAATATTCCCCTTTTAACCGGAACTCCTCCGTTATCGCTTATGAGCCCGGCCAATGTAAAAGAATTAATGTCCCTTACCTGCCCCGATTTTAAAGGGCTGCTCGCGGGTACTATCTCGTCTCCTGTGGAAATTATCGATACCGCAGGCTTTTTAAAGACCTCTATTTCGGTTATTCCTATACCAGCGAGGGCGCCTATATCCTGAGACCTCAATCTATGACCTCTTGTAAGCACTATTGTTTCTTTTTGTATGTCTTCGCCCTTTTGAATAACATTTTCACCCGGCGCCACAGAGCGCATCGCCTCTATCATGTCATTTGAAACTGCCTGCGCGTGTTCGAGCATCAAAACAGCATCCGCGCCTTCAGGCATCATGCCTCCGGTCGGGATTTTAGCGGCCTCGCCTGTTTTTATGTCGAAATCGGCGGCCGTACCCATCATTATCTCGCGCCTTACGGTAATATACGCCGGAGATGTATCTTTCGCGCCGAATGTATCCCTCGCAATGAGCGCGTAACCGTCGACTGTGGAGCGTGAAAACGCGGGAAGGTCTTCCGGGGCCACAACATCAGCCGCTATTATGCGGTTGTAACATTCCTCCATCCTTAATCTTTCGGCAGTTATGCCCGTGTCCGGAATCGAGGATAAAAGGCGTTGAAGAGCCTCGGACGGTAAAAGATACGTTTTATCGAACATGCTTATAACGGGCTTCTGGTAAGAACAGAGGCGTCTTTGCCGTTTTGGAGCAGATCGAGCATGCCCGCTATGGATTCGTCGTGGAGCGTATGGATATATTTTTTATCCACTCCTCTTTTTCTCTTTTTGTTCAGGAAGGATAAAAAAACCATGCCCTTGTATATTCTTTTATTTGTCTTGAAAGAGAATATGAAACTGTCGAGAGAATCTTCGAGGAACCTGTCGTTTCTCCTCTTAACTGCCCTGTTTATTGTCACATACTCAAGCCAATAAGCTTTATTGATAAGGCTGTCGGCCTTCATCTCGACCCAGGCGTGTCCCATATCCCATTTGTCCTCCGTGAGATGTTCGTGCGCAACGGTGTCTGCCGCGAGGTGGCTCAGATAGCCGTAAACAAACGCCTTTTCCTGCCCCTTCTTTGCCTGCTCCAGAAGCTTAAGCCCAACATCCCAACTGTGAGAGCTTTTGTCGTCAGGAAGATATTTCTTTCCAAGTATCATGTCCGCCATCAGATTTCCGTAAAGAAAATCCTGGCGGTATTTCTTCAATAAGGTCATAATTCCTGCCGGGATTAACGGAGCATACGAATACATTTCGCTTCCTAAATACAGGTGAGTCATCGGCCCCCAAGCGAACGCGAAAGACGGAATGAATAAAAATCCGAGAAATGCGAATAAAAAGATCATTTATTTAATCTCCTTCAAGAAATTAAGCGCCAATCTGACCCCCATCGCCGTAGCGCCCTTAGGCGTATATGGCTTGTCCTTATCACTCCATGCGGTGCCTGCTATGTCGAGATGAACCCACGGCGTGTCGCCCGCGAATTCCTTCAGAAAATAACCTGCCGTCACGAGAGAGCCGTTCCTGCCGCCGCTGTTCTTTATATCTGCAACGTCGCTCTTTATGTATTCCTTATACTCGTCATAAAGCGGCATCTGCCATACCCTTTCGTAGGTATCCTCCGATGCCTTCTTCAGTTTTTCCATAAGCCCTTCGTTATTCCCCATCATGGCTATCGCCTCGCTGCCGAGCGCTATGGAGCATGCGCCTGTCAAGGTAGCGATATCTATCACGGCCTTCGGTTTATAATATTTTATTGCATATCCGATGGCGTCCGCAAGGACAAGGCGACCTTCTGCGTCCGTATTTATTATCTCTATGGTCTTGCCGGTAATGCCTTTGACTATATCGCCGGGCTTTGACGCGCTGCCGCCAGGAAGGTTTTCGGTAGCCGGAAGAAGTCCGACGATATTTACGGGCAGATTCAATTCTGCAGATGCCTTGATAATAGCAAGCACCGCCGCTCCGCCGGACATATCGTATTTCATCTTTTCCATTCCCTCGGCGGGTTTCAAAGATATGCCGCCGCTGTCGAAGGTTATAGATTTGCCGACTAAGGCCAACGGCGCGCCTTTACCGCCTTTGTACTCGAGAACAATGAACTTCGGAGGTTCGGCAGAGCCTTTTGATACGGAGAGATACGCCCCCATGCCCTCTTTCCCCATATCCTTCTTTTCGAGCACTTTAACCCTTACTTTTTTACCGGAGATGGATTTCGCAATCCTGCTTAAGATTGCAGGAGTCATATCGTTGGAAGGACTGTTTATGAGATCCTTTGCGAAATTGACCGCCGATACTGTTGTTTTAAGCCATTTGACGGATATGCCTTTATCCGTACCGAGTACGATTGCCGTTTTTATCTCTTTGCCGTTTTCCGATTTCTTGTATTTCTCGAACCTGTAGAGGCTTAAGAGGCCTCCCTCCATGAAATAAAACGCAGGCCTTTGCGAAGCCGCAAAGTTTTTTGGGAGCTTTGAAAATATTCTGCAGGACAAGACTATGTCCCTGCTTCCTGTTCCTCTCAAATAAGAAAATGCCTTACCGCCCACCTGCCTTATCCTGTCAGGCGTTATGTCGGATTGCTTGCCGAGCCCTATCAATAAAATCCTGTTGCTGTTTATGCCTTTAACATGAAGT